>CALVYM010000010.1 GCA_944372205.1 uncultured Bacilli bacterium | reverse complement strand
GAATGGGGTAAAAAGTTGAGTCTAAAATATGGTAAAGGTTATGATGCATCTGATTTAGCTAAAATGCGTTTATTGTATTTAGAATTTCCAATTTTGGGGACACTGTCCCCAAAATTAAGTTGGTCCCATTATCGAAATTAATAATAATAAAACAATAGGATTATTAATAGTTAAAGAAAATGATAAATACATTATTAAATATACTACAAGTGATGATATTTTAGTTACTACTTATGCTTTGAATTAAATGGAGGGTTATATGAATTATTTAAAAAATATTGAAGAATTAATTGTTGAAAATGAAGCTAGAAGGAAGGCAACTGCTCTAAAAGATAACTCTAGTACATTACTTACTTATTGGAATATAGGTAAGCTTATAGTTGAAGCCCAAGGTGGTGAGAAAAGAGCCAAGTATGGCAATAGTTTAATAAAAGAATGGGGTAAGAAATTAAGTCTAAAATATGGGAGGGGATATGATAGTTCATATCTTGCTAAAATGAGGCTGTTTTATTTAGATTTTCCAATTTTGGAATCAGTGATTCCAAAATTGAGTTGGACTCACTATATTCAAATATTATCTATAAAAAATGAGAACGAAAGAAATTATTATATTAATCAAGTAATACTAAATAATCTATCTGTAAGAGAATTACAAAAAGAAATAAAAAATAAAGCTTTTGATAGATTATCATATGCCGATAAAGAACATATTGAAATTATTAGTGATACTAACTCATTATCAATTAAAGATATGATAAAAGATCCAATAATATTAAAGACAGATAAAAATATGGATAAGATTGATGAACAAACAATTCACAAATATATCATATCTTTACTTGAAGATAAATTTCTAGAATTAGGCACAGGTTTTGCCCTTATAGGTCATGAATATAAATTGCATATAGATAATAAAACTTATAAAATAGATTTATTATTCTTTAATGTTAAACTTAATGCATATGTAGTAGTAGAAGTTAAAATTAGAAAAATAAAGCATACTGATATAGGACAATTAAAATTTTATGTAAATTATGTAGAAGATAACATAAAAGACATTAATCATAACAAAACAATAGGCTTATTAATAGTTAAAGAAAATGATAAATATGTTATTAAATATACTACAAGTGATGATATTTTAATTACTACTTATGCACTAAATTAAATAATAATGAAATAACAAAAAAAGTAAAAGATTTTAGTAAGAATAAAGATTTAATTGTCATTTACTAGACAAAAGTATTTAAATGTGGTAAATTTAACTAAAGCTTTTTGCTTTAGTTTTTAGGTGGTTATTATGAAATGGAATATAGGTGATATTGAAATAAAAAATCGTATAGTTTTAGCTCCAATGGCTGGTATTTCTAATCCGACATTTATAAAAATTGCTGATGAGATGGGTGTAGGTTTAGCTTTCACTGAACTTATTAGTAGTGAAGCAATAATTAGAAATAATGCTAAAACTTTAGAAATGTTAAAAGGAATAGATAAAATAACTATTCCTGTTGGAGTTCAACTTTTTGGCTCTAACCCCAATTCTTTAGCGGCTTCTGCTAAAATTATTACTAAACTTTATCCTAATGTTTTTATTGATATTAATATGGGGTGTCCAGTTCCTAAGATTGCAATTAAATCGGGAGGTGGTTCAGCTCTTTTAAAAAATCCCGAGTTAATTAGAGAAATTGTTACAAAAGTTGTTCATGCAGTAGATGTACCTGTAACAGTAAAAATAAGAAGTGGATGGGATGATGAACATATCAATGCAGTAGAAGTGGCTAAAATAATTGAAGAATCTGGAGCTAAAGCACTAAGTATTCATGCTAGAACTCGTGCTCAAGGTTATAGTGGTCAGGCTGATTGGAATGTAATTAAAGAAGTAGTTAAAAATGTAAGTATTCCTGTTATTGGTAATGGTGATGTAAAAACTTGTTATGATGCTAAAAAAATGTTAGATGATACCAAGTGTAGTGCTGTAATGATTGCTAGAGCCTTAATGGGTAATCCTTGGTTAATTAAAGAGTGCATAGATTATTTAGATAATAATACTTTACCTAAAAAAATAGGTTTTAATGAAAAAATAGATATGATGAAATATCATTTAAAAAAATTAATAGAAAATACGAACGAATCCCAAGCAGTTTTAGAAATTCGGGGCCACTTACTAAATTACTTAAAAGGACTACCTGAAAATAAAGAAATTAAAAATAATATTTGTAAGTGTAAAAATAGTAAAGAAATAATAAAAATATTAGAAGAATATCGTCATTTTTTAAAAGAAAAGGAATTAGTTTGAAACTAATTCCTTAACTATTTTATTGGCATCTCCTGCCCCAATAGATATAACTAAATCTTTTTCATGAACTTGACTTTTAATATATTCTTTTATCTTATCATAAGTATCTAAATATATTACATTTTTATTTTTTTTCTTTATTTTATCAACTAACATATCTTCTGAAATATTAAATGTATTTATTTCCCTTGCGGCATATATTGGAGCAATAATAACATTTTCAAAATTAGCAAGTACTTGGGCAAATTCATCTAAATGTTCTTTAGTTCGAGAGTATGTATGTCCTTGAAATATAGCATATTCATGATTATGTTTAACACTTTTAACAGATTCAACTGTAGTTTTTATTTCTGTTGGATGATGAGCATAATCATCATATAGATATGCGCCATTATAGGTACCTAGATATTCAAATCTTCTACCAACTCCATGATATTTTTCTAATCCTTCTTTGATAATGTTTATATCACTTATATATTCATGGGATAGTGCAAAAGCTGCTAGAGCATTATAAACATTATGTTTACCATTAATACTTAAATTGATGTGTGTAAAAAATACATCATCTTTATAAATATCAAAAGAATAATGGCCTAAATCATTTTTAGTAATTTCTTTAGCAACATAATTAGCATTGTTATTAATTGCATAAGTTATAACTTTACCACTAAAACCTTTTTCAACATTTGAAGAATTAATATCATCATTATTTTTAACAAGTATTCCTTTATTTGGCATTAAATTAACAAATTTGTTAAAAGATGCTTTAATATTATCTAAGTTTTTAAAATAATCTAAGTGATCATCATCAATATTAGTAATAATACTACCAGTTGGATAAAAATGTAAGAATGAATCAACATATTCACAAGCTTCAATGATTAAGTATTTGGTATCACCAACATAGTAGTTACCGTTGATAAGACTGAGCATAGCCCCGATTTGAATAGTAGGATTAAGTTTAGCTTCTAAAAATATTAAAGAAACCATACCAGTTGTAGTACTTTTACCATGTGTACCAGCGATACATAAACAGTTTTCATAATGTTTAGAAAGTTTACCTAAAAATGCTGCTCTTTCATAAATTTCTTTGTTTAATTTTTTTGCTTCAACTAGTTCCGGATCATCTTCTTTTATAGCAGCTGTGTAAACTATAATATCAGCATCACTAATCATTTCTGGGTGATGTCCAATTAGAACTTTATAGCCATCACTAATAAGTTTATCAGTAACTTCACTAGAAACAATATTACTACCAGTAACTTTAGCTCCAAGTGAATGAATAATATAAGCAATACCACTCATACTAATACCACCAATACCAATAAAATGTATAGTTTTGTTATTAAACATATAATCACTTCCTTTAATAATATTATATATTATAACAAAAAAATAGTAAAATGTCTTAAAAAATATATTAAATGAATTGACATTAAAGTGAGAATACATTAAAATTAGTATAGGATAGGTAAGATGCATATGAAAGATAAAATAAATACATATGTTAATAATATAAAAAAGTTATTTAATAAAGATATAACCGAACAAGTAACAAAATACCGTATTCCTTTAATTGGTGGAGTAGTGGTAATTCTTTTGGCGTGCATCTCTATTTTTGTAACTTATGCATTTTACCAAGTTGAAGCAGTAACTCCAATAGTTGGAGGTTCTACTGGTGATATTGCTGATATTGAATTAAGAGTAATGGTAGAAGATAGAATTGATGGAGTTGAGAACATTGATAATGAAAATTATGGTTCTGCAATAAAAGGAGAATATGTCTTATATCCATATATTCCTGAGGCTGGCTATGAATATAATGCAGCTAAGAGTTATTGTACAAATGGTTCTGTAATTAATTATGATCCTAATACATTTGATGCAGATATAACTGCTTATGGGCATGATGTTTGTTATATGTATTTTGATTCAACAGCAAATCTAGATATAACTCTAAGAGTTCATGCGGAAAATGTTGATGCGACAACTGGTGAAGGTACAGGAAAATATACAATACTTGAAACAACAACTATGCCATCAATTGGTTATGAACTAAATCAAGAAAAAACAACTTGTACAAGCAATGCGACTGTCTCTTATATAGCAGCAGATAATTTATTTAGCGTTGAAGCTACCGGTAAAGCTGAATGTGATGTTTATATGGATGCTCTAAATGTTGATATTGCTCTTAAAATATTCTTGCAAGATAAAGTAGGTTCACCTAAATATTATGAATCAGATACAATTCCAAATAATTATTATTATGAACTAAATAATGAAAAATCTAGTTGTACAGGTACATCTACTTTGAGTGTAGAAAATCAAAGAGTTGTAGTTGCTGCAACAAGTAGAACAAGTTGTGTAGCTTATCTTGATGTTGCAAGTGGACCAATCCTTGAGAGTATGAATGTAACTAATAATAATGGTCAATTTACAATTGATTTGATAAATAGTAATATAGGAACAACTCCTACAATGTATTATTTTTCTAGTGATAATGGAGATACTTTTGTTAATTCAACATCCCCAAGTTATACTTTCAATCTTGAAGATGGTAAGATTTATCAATTTGCAGCTTATGCTATTGATTCTAGTGGTAAGACATCTGCAATTTTGAAAACTAACAATTTTATATTTAATGGAACATTTAGTTATTCTAATAAAGTACAGGAATTATCAATTCCTAAAACTGGATATTATTTGCTTGAAGTTTGGGGGGCTCAAGGAGGTTCATATAATGAATCAGTTGTTCCAGGTGGTAAAGGTGGTTATTCTAAAGGCTATGTATATTTAAATGAAAATGATGTTCTTTATATTCATACTGGTGGTAAAGGCTCATATGGAACTACAAAAAGCGATACTGCAGTTGGTGGCGGCGGTACTAATGGTGGCGGTAATGCCGGATATCGCGGTGGTGCTGGCGGTGGCGGTACAGATATAAGAATTAATGAAGATTCTTTATATGCAAGAGTAATTGTTGCTGGTGGTGGTGGTGGTTCATTCTATCAATCGTCATCTGTTAAGGCTGCTGGTGGTGCTGGTGGTGGTACTGCTGGATTGGATGGTGCTCATAATAATTCTACATATTCATATTATAAAGGATTGGGTGGAACTCAAAGCAGTGGTGGTGCTGGAGGTACTGCAGATGGTAACTCTGCGTATGAAGGTCAATCTGGTACTTTTGGTGTAGGTGGTAATACAGGTAAATATTATTCTAGTGGAACTGCATATGCTAATGGTGCTGGCGGCGGCGGCTGGTATGGTGGCGGTGGTTCAGGTCATTATAATGGACAATCGTCTGTAAGATTTACTGGTGGTGGCGGTGGTTCAGGATATGTATATACTGAATCGACTGCATCATATTATCCTAGTGGATGTTTATTAGATGCTTCATATTATTTACAACAAGCAAGTACTTATGCTGGCAATACTTCTTTTGCAGCACCAAATGGAGATACAGAAACTGGACACAGTGGTAATGGCTATGCAAAGGTAACTTATATAGGTGAAAGTCTAGAATAGAGGTAAAATGAACTGTAAAAGATGTGGAAAGCCCCTTCCTAGTGAAGGGGTGACTTGTAAATTTTGTGGAATGCTTATGAGTAATGATGAAATAAATACTATGCATAAAAATAGTATTAAAGAAGATAAAAGGCTTAGAATGCTTCAAGAAAAATATGCGAGTAATAAGCAAGATGATTATGAAAAACCTAAGGAAAATAAATTGCTTGGAATAATATTTATTACGATTGTACTTTTAATTTTAATTATAATAACCATAATAGTTAATGTAATGAATTAAAAGGGTGATAAAATTGATTCTAACATGTTTAAAAATATTTTTAGCAAGAATAGTAGATGTATCTCTTGGAACAATTAGAACAGTACTAGTTGTTAAGGGAAAAAGTATTACACCTGCTGTTGTTGCTTTTTTTGAAGTTTTAATTTGGTTTGTAGTTGCTAGAGAAGCTCTAAATACTGATTTAAATTCAATACTAATTCCTATTTTTTATGCTCTTGGTTATGCAACAGGAACATATATTGGTACTTTTATTACATCTAAAGTAGTTGATGGCCTAATAGGTGTTTCAGTAATAACTAAAAGTGCTAATAATAAAATGTTAAAAGAAATGCGAGATAAAGGTTTCGGAGTATCAGTTGTAGATTTAAAGAAAACTAATGATAATAATAAAAAAGATATGTTAATAATAGAGCTTAATAAAAAGAAGTTAAAAGAATTAACTCATATTATTAGAACAAATGATCCTGATGCTTTTGTTGTTATCAATGAAACAAAATATGTTCAAAATGGTTTAATTAAATAACTTTTATGTTTTATTTTATTTTTTTTAATAAAATAATTGATAGTTTATATAAAACATTGTATACTAATTATAGTAAGGTGGTATTTATGAAATTACGAAAGTTACTTTTGTTTTTTAGCGTGTTTGTAATTATTTTATCTGTTTTATTATTTAGAGGTATATTTAAAGCTGATGCTGTTATAAATTTTGGAGCTGATATAGAATCTTATTACGGGGAAGATGGAGAATTATATCATGCATATAATATTTATTTTACAGCAACGTCTAATGAGACATTTAATCATATTGAAGGATTTTATGAAGAAATTGGTTTAGTTGTAACTGAATTTGAAGCTTTGGGAGATTTTGTTTTAGAAAATGTTGATTTATCTAATAAAACTTTTAGTTTAACGAGCAATACTACTTATTCATCTGCTGATGGTAAGGTATATTTTGCACGAGTAATTTCTCAATATGCTAATCCAGATTATACAGAAGAATGTAGTTTGAGGTTTTATAATGTAACATCTTCAATTGTTTCTGTTAATGATGTCGATATTACAAAAACAGCTATTTTAGAAAAGGGGGCAATAGATAATCTAACTAAAATAGAACAAAATACAGAATTTTATTATAAAATAACTATTAAAAATACTAGTTCAATTCCAACTGATGAAGTTAATTTTATTGATGAGATTCCTAGCGAATTAGAAGTTTTAGATGTGGATTTTAATGGTATTTCAGGAAATCGTAATGGCAATACAATTACTTATACTTTAGATTCTTTAGATGTTTCTGAAGAAAAGACAATATATGTTTATGTAAAATTAATTGATGCTACAAAAGATACTTTAATAAATACGGCTAGTATTACTATTAAAGATAAAGAAAAAAGTGCTGATTATGAAATTGATATATTAAAACCTAATTTAGAAATTACTAAAGATGTAAGTGAGCATTCTGTTAAAAGAAATGATATATTTACTTATACAATAAATATAAATAACAATGTTGCTAGTGCTTATGATGTAGTATTAAAAGATACAATAGATAAAAATTTTACAATTATAGATTCTAACTATGAAAATAGTGGTAATGAAAATGAGTTAATATTTGAACTAGGAAATCTTAGCCCAGATACTCAAATAAGTGTTGTAATAACTCTTAAGGCAAATGCTGATGCGGAACTTAAAAATTATATTAATACGGCAGTAGTTAGTGCTAATAATCACGAAGAAATAGAAGATAGTGCTGATGTAACAGTAACAGATGATGCGGTATTTATTAAAAAAAGGGTTAGCAAAGATACTGTTAGACCGGGGGATGAATTTAGTTATTATATTGATTATGGTAATACTGGGTCTGCAAGTAGTGATAGAGTTGTTATAAGTGATACAATAGATTCTAGATTATCTATAGTAAGTGCTAATGGAGCTAATATAAGTGGAAATAATCTTACATGGGAAATTGGTAGCATTCCTGAAGGTGCAGAAAATACTCTGGAAATTGTAGTGCGAGTAAATGATAATGTAGCTATGAATACAGTAATAAATAATGTTGTAGTTCTTAAAGAAGAAGGAGAATTAGATAAGGAAGATTTTGAAAAAATTGAAGTTATAGATTCTGATGTTTCAATTGAGAAGCTAACTAGTAAACATGAAGTTAAACCAAACGAAGAATTTGATTATGTAATTAAAGTAAAGAATAATGGAAGTGCCGCAAGTAAATATTTGACAATCACGGATATAATTGATACTAATTTAGAAATTGTGAGTGCTAATGGAGCTAATATTAATGGTCAAACTATTACATATACAATACCATCATTAAATGTATCAGAAGAAAAAGAGTATATTATAACAGTAAAAGTTAAAAATACAGTAAATGATGCTACAGTAATAAATAATTTAGTAACTTTAAAAGAAGATGGCAAGCCTGATAAAGAAGATGAAGAACAAGTAGTTGTTAGAAAGCCAATTTTAAGAGTAGAAAAATATGTAGATAAAAATCCTGCAATATATAATGTTGGAGAAGAATTTATTTATAATATTGCAATTTATAATGATGGTTCTATTGCTAGTGATAATGTAACTGTTACTGATAATATTAGTGATTTGTTAACAATTATTGATAGTGATTCAGGAATAGTTAATAAAAATAATATAACATGGAATATAGATAGTATAGCTCCTAATAGTAGGGTCTTATTGCAAGTAAAAGTGAAAGCTAAAAATGTTTTAGAAAATACTACTATAAAAAATATTGTTGTTGTAAAACATAATGATGAACAGTTAACAGATGAGGAAGATATTTTAGTTATTACTTCAGATCTTTATTTGTTTAAAAGTGTTTCTAAAAAACAAATAAGACCAAATGAAGAATTTAGTTATACAATAACTTTTGGTAATAATGGTGATGCAGTTGCTAAAAATATTTTAATAACAGATATGATTCCAGATGGAATAAAATTTGTTGAAGCATTTAGTGATAATGCTAATATTGTTATTAAAAAGGAAGAAGAATCATATACATTTAATATTGATACTTTAAATCCAGGAGAAGAATTTAATATTACCATTAAAGCTATAGTTAATAGTGATACTAAAATGGATGAAGTTATTAAAAATACTGCTATATTAACTTTTGAAAATGAAAAAATTACTAGTGAAGTAGATATTGTTGTTATTGATACAGATTTAAGTATTACCAAAATTAGTAATAAACAAAGTGTAGTTAATAAAGAAAAATTCAATTATACAATATCTATTACAAACAATGGAAGTGTACCTGCTGATAATATAGTTGTAAAAGATGTTTTAGATGAATCATTAGAATTAATAAATTGTGATAATTGTAATAATATAACTGATAATATTATCACTTGGAATATTCCTACAATAGGTGTTAATGAAACTAAAAATTTTGTAGTAACAGTTAAAATAGATAATCAACAAAAAGGTTATATTATTAAAAATAAAGCTATTTTAATCGAAGATGGCAAGCCAAATAAAGAAGATGAAGAAGAAGTTTTAGTAGTTGATTATAATATATCTATTAGAAAATCTGTTAGTAAAAATTTAGTTAAAATTGAAGAACCATTTACATATTATATTTATATTAAAAATGAAAGTGATATTGCTATTAATAATATTAAAATAGTAGATACTTTTGATACTAATTTAGATATAATAGATGCTAATGGAGGTATAATTAAAGATGATTCATATGTTTGGAATATATCTTTACTTCCTAATGAAGAGTATGTAATTGAAATTAGTGCAGCAGTAAAAAAAGATACAAATAAAAATGAAATAATAAATATAGCTAATATGATTTTTGATGATGAAAAAATACCTAGTAATGAAGTAAAGATTGAAATAGTAAATGAAGAAGTACCAGAAAATCCAAGTACTGGTAGTAGTATAAATTATATATTAATGATTTTGGCTTTAATAGTTGTAATGTTTATTCTTAGAAAGAAAAATATAATATTTAAAATTTGAAGTTAGTAACAGCTTTTAAATAACTTCAAAGATTGCAAAATAATCATCTTCATATAATTTATTAAATATGCCATTATTTTGAGTGTATTTATATAAATTTTCATCTTTTTTAGCAATTACATGAGTTATATCATATTTATTTATTATTTCAAAATAATTATTATTCATATATGTTGTTAATATATCATCTGTTTTGTTAAATTCAATGGTGTATAAATCAGCTCTTGAATCTATAAATACTAAAATTTCATTAAAAAGTAGGTAACTGCCATAATTATATTCGTTTAATAATCTAATATTTTGATAATCTAAATTTTCTTTAATATATTTTGTAGCATCTACTGGATAAGTATCATGTTCAATAAATACTTTATCTTTATTAAAATATATACTTATTCCTGTGATAATACCTAATATAATTATAATAACTGTAATCCCTAATTTAGATAATACATATTTTAAAGTATATTTATCAATATTTATTTTAACACACTTAAATATATTATTTACAAGTATGGACATTATTGGAAAAATAAATATTGTATATAATGATAGGTGTCTGTTTGATGATGTAGCCATAAGAGTTAATCCCATTACTAAAAATAATTGGTGCATTTTAATTTTGCCAATAATACTTAATATTAAAATACAGATACTAAAAGCTATTAAAACAAGCATTTGAGGAATATCTGGTGGTAGGTGTTCTGCAATAAATTGTTGACTTTCTCCTTGCATTGTTAAAAATAGATAAGTAAATGGTGTATCATGAATTGGTGTAAGAAATCCTGGTATTAGACAAAAAAACATGGTAATGATTAAATATTTGACATTTACTCTTTCTATTTCAATAAATTTAAATAAAGTTGGTTTTTTATATATTTTAGAAAATATAAATTCTGCAATAAAAGGTAGAAATATAATAAAGAAAAAAGGCCAGACAGCAACATGAGTATTGCATAATATTAATGATAAAATAACCAGACCAATTAAATATTTTTTGTCATTTTTTTGTAAATAGCTTGTAATAAATAAATATTCTAATATAAAGATAAGATAACTTATTACTTGAGCACGGGTAGCAATATAGGCACTAAGAGTAAGAATGCTTAAAATAGTAAATATTAAAGATATAAATTTAGATTGGTTAAATTTATTGTTAAAATAAAATATAAGAGTTATTAAAGTAATATAGCATAATATATTAAAAATGTATAAAGATGTAAATCCGGAGATAGAATAAATTAAATAGATTATAAAGTCATATAACCAATGAGGATATGTATATGGTAGATTGTGAAACGAAAAATGATCTTGCATATCTATTCCATTATTAAATATTAATTCTCCAATTTTAATAGTGTAAAAAGTATCATTTTGGAAAGCTATTGGGGTTAAACATATGCAAAGTACTACAATAATAATTAGACTAATTATGAAATATTTTTTTTTCATAGCAAATCATCCTTTATTTAATTATAGCAAAGTTATAATGAAAACTAAAGAAATTATTTAAGTTTTATTAATTTTATGTTATACTTTATATAAAGATAGATAGTGAGGTGAATTGTGCAAAAGTTAGATATTAATGGTGCTGAAGTTTTACGAATTAAATTGCGATTAGAAGATATAACTGATAATATTAATGATACTTTTAGTAAGATGGGAAGTGAAATTAATAATTGTGCAAATAATTTAGTTAATGGTAGTGATAGTAGTTCATTGGTTATTAAAGTGCAAGGACTTATAGATAGATGTGAAAACATTAAAGTAAATATGGTAAATGATTTAAATGTTTTATCAACATTTATGGCCGAACAAATGCAGGAATATAGTGCATCAACTGAAGATGCTAGCAAGGCAATAACATCTTTGATATCCTATATGCAAAGTACAATTACCACCGGTAAGGCACCTATAGATAATCCAAATGCTGGAATATTTAATGATAGTGATGCATTAAGTAGAGGAGAAGTTAATTATGATGATTTAGTGGTAAAGATGCCTAATAAGGAGCAATGGGATATAATGAATGAATGTCATGACTTTTTTATTGAAAAAGGTTTAACTGAAGAACAAGTTGCTGGTATTTTAGGAAATGCATGTTTAGAATCAGGTTTTAATCTAGATGCTAAAAATTCTACTTCTACTTCAACAGGTTTGTTTCAATGGCTTAATTCTAGATGGCCAAGTGATTGGTCACTTGATACACAACTTAATCACGCATGGGAAGAGATGCAAGGTGCACCTTGTGGAGGTAATATTACATCGGTTGTTGATGAACTAAAAGAATGTCAAACTGTTTCTGAAGCTTCAAATATTGTGGCTATATATTTTGAAGGAGCTGGAACAGATTCGGGAATAGCTGCCGGTTATGGGCGGAAAAATTATGCCAATACTATATATTATTACTATAGTAATAATTAGAAGGAGGAAAAATGAATATAGATTCGGTAATTATTAATAATGTAGAAAATATGAAGGAAAGTGTAGCAAATATTGCAAGTTATAATCAAAAATTATCTAATGATATGGCAAGTATTGAGTATATTATAAATCAAATAAATGCTAATTGGATAAGTGAAGAAGCTGATAAAATATCTGCAATAAATAATTTAGAAAATTTAAAAAATGAGTTTAATAATGAAATTTTGCCAGTATTGGAACAAATTGTTTTAACTATGAATGAAATGATTGCTAAAGTAGTTGCTACAAGTAGTAATAATAATTAAGGAGAGAATTATGAAAATAGAAATTGGAGAACTTAGAAGAATACTTACTAGAAGTGCTGATATAAATGAAGAGTTAAAAACAATATTTAATAATATTAATACAACATTAAATGAAATATGTGCTAATGTTAAATCTGATGGTTTAAATGAAGTTAATGTGGAATTTACAAATTATGTTGCAGAAGTTGCTAGCGAACTTACAACTAATTTAGAAGTTATAACAGCTTTCTTAAATACACAAGTGGAAGCATATTCAACTCAAAATGTATCTACGGAAACTGACTTATCACAAACAACAACTATGTTAGATAATATTGAGGTTTAGCTTATGAGTGAAGTTTATAATATTAATTTAGATGTCAATTTATTAATGAATCAAACTAAAGATTTAGCAGGTTATAATCAAAATATCTCAAATGATATTTTTAGTGTTGCTAGTATAAGCAATGAAATTAAAAATAATTGGACTAATACGGAAGTTAGTAGTGATGTTTCTCAGAGCTTAAGTAAAATAGAAGAATGTATTAATAAATATAATGATGTAATAAATCCTATATTAACAAAGTTTGTTGAAACAATGAATGTGCTTTGTATAGCACATCAAAAAACTGCTGATAAAACAGTTGATGTTTAAGAGAGGATAAATTATGGCAAAGTTAATAAATATAGATAGTGCAGAATTAATTAGATTTAAAGAAAGATTAGTTGATACTGCTGATGAATTAAATAAAACTTTTGTTAATTTAAATACGGAACTTGGAAATGTTGCTAGTAATTTAGTGGATAAAACAAATAGTGGAGTATCACCATTAGTAGAACCTATGAAGAATTTAATGAGTCGAAATGATGCTATTGGTTCAAGCATTTATATGCGTATTCAAGAAATTGCTTTGTTTATTGATGGACAAGTAAAAGAATATAATGTATCAACTGAAGATGCTAAGGCTTCTTTAGTAAAATTAATTAGTTTGATTCAAACTTCTTTAGGTAAAAATGCAGGGGATAGTGTTACAACTACAGTAGATGATCCAGAAATATTTGGTGATACAATCGGAGCAGGAAATGGAAATTCTGAACCTATTGCTGGAAGTGGAGTAGAAAATTTAGAAGAGGCTCCTGTAGGTGTTAATGGAGATGTTTCTTTAGAAGTTAGTGCAGGTGATACTTATAAATTATCTACTCCGATGGCTAGTACTTATGATGAATCCGCTTATAACGAGGGAGTAACAGATTTAGAAGTAGCTTTAATTCAAAATAGAATGGGCACGGTTGATGCTCTAAATGATCGAATGGATGTAATAGTTAATAGCTATAATTATTATAAAGAACTTGGTTATAGTGATGAATTAATTGCGGGAATGCTCGGTAATATGTGCCAAGAATCAACATTTAATTTAGATGCAGTTAGTGAAACTAATTGTAAAGGTTTATATCAATGGACGGAAGGTAGAGCTCCAGATGCCTGGGATTTACAAAGTCAATTAGATAGGTCTGTTGTCGAAATTAATACTAGAACAGACATGGGAGGAAAAACTGTTTGGGAAAGATTGCAAAATTGTTCAACAGTTGATGAGTATACGGAATACTTTGCAGTATTTTTTGAAGGTGCTGCTAGTAGAATTGGAGAGGTACCAGATATTGGAGTGAGACAAGATTATGCTCATGCTATGTATTATTTAATTAAAAATAACTTTAATGTTTAGGAGGACTTTATGGCAGAAATAAGTGGAGAATATAATATTAATTTAGATACAAATAAATTACAAGCAAGTGCAGGTGATTTATCAGGATTTAATCAAACTCTTTCTAACAATATTACAAGTATTAAATATATAACTAATAGTATTAGAAGTAATTGGACAAATGAAAGTATAGCAAGTGATGTTACTCAAAGTTTAACTAAAATAGATGAATGTATTCAGAAATTAGAAAGTGTAGTTTTTCCAGTATTAAATCAATATGTAGAAACTATGATTAATTTATCAGTTGCTACTGATGCTATAGCAGATAAAACAATTGATAATTAAATTAACAGCTTAAAGCTGTTTTTTTGTAAATAAATGTCAAATATAATGTAAAATAATTGACGTAGAAAAGTAAGGTGTTTTATAATTAAATTAAGCTAATATAGCATAAGGAGGGAAAAAATGAAAACCAAAGTTGGTTATAGTGAAAATGTTGATGCTTATGCATCTGGTGTTGAAACAGCAACTATGGCAAAAACGATTGATAATCCCCAAGTAGGATTATTATTTACAAGTTGCAATCAAGACCAATTTGAAATTATGAAAGGAGTAAAAAGTGTTTTAGGTGATGTGCCTATTATTGGATGTACTTCATCGGCTGCCCTTTGTACACAAGATGGATATCTAAATAAAGAAACTGGATATTCAGGTATGATGCTTTTTGGTGGGGATGCTGAAGTAGTTGTGGCAGGATCTAAGAAAACAGATGAATCACCTAGAGAAATAGGACGCCGTATTGCTAAGGAAGCAATATCTAAATGTAAAAATAAAGATAAAAAGCCAGATTTCTTCTTTATGAGTGCGAGTCCTGCCAATGAAGAAGAATATTTAAAAGGTATTGGTGATGTAATTGGTGATGTTCCTGTATTTGGTGGTTCAGCTGCCGATAATACTGTTGAAGGTAAATGGAGTATCTTAAATGATGGAGATGCTTTTAGTGATGGTTGTGTTATTGCCATATTTTATACTAATGGTAAGATGGCTAATATTTATACTGGAGCATATAATGAAACTGAAAATGCCGGTATCATTACTAAAGTTGCAGGAAGTAGAACTTTAGTTGAAATTGACCATGAACCAGCTCTTAAGAAGTATGCAGAATGGACAAATCAGAGAGTTGAAGATTTAATGGGTGGTAACTTACTTACAGCAACAATTACTGCACCTCTTGGAGTAAAAGATCCAATTGGTAAAGTTACAGCAATTCGTCATCCAATGGCAGGCAATGATGATTATTCAATGAATATTGGAGCAGATTTAGCGGTTAATACTGCTGTAATTCAAATGGCTAATACACCTGAAGGAATTTTAAGAGCTAATGCAGATACAATTAATCGAGTAAATGAATTACTTGCTGAAGAAGCTGAAAGTTATTTCTTAGTTCATTGTGGAGGTCGTCGTTTAGGTTTAGCACTTTCTAATATTGAAGATAAGATTTATCCAGAAGCTAAAAAAGCTATTCCAGATAAAGAGTTTTTAATGGTCTTTACCTTTGGAGAATATGGTAGAGGTGATCATTCATCTAATACAGTTGGTGGCTTGTCTTTATCATTTACGGCTTTTGGAAAGTAAATAAAAAAGAATAAAAAGGAGAGAAAATGAAAAGTTTAATAGGTAGTACTTGGAGAGATTCAAGTGATGGTAAAGTAATTGAAGTAAAAAATCCCGCAACAAATGAACTTGTTGATACAGTACCAAGTCTAACAAAAGAAGATGTTGAAGAAGCAATTAAATATGCTCATGACCACAAATCAGAATGGGAAGCTTTATCAGTAGTTGCTAGATGTGAAATACTATCAAAATTCGCTGAGTTAGTGGAAAAAAACAAAGATGAACTTGCTAAACTTTTATCAGATGAAACAGGAAAACCAATCAAAGAAGCTTATAATGAAATTGCTAATATTGGGATTGGTGTTCCAGCATATGTGGAAAAAGTTAAACATGAATATGGCAATATTATTTATAGAGGTACCGAAAAAGGTCAAGAAAATACTATTCAATATACCATTAGACAACCTCTAGGAGTAGTAGTAGCAATTATTCCGTTTAATTTTCCAAGTGATATTTTTATCAATAAAGTACCACCAGCATTACTTATGGGTAATTCAGTAATACTAAAACCCGCTAGTGCTAATCCACTTACTTTAACTAGATATGTCGAACTTTTAGTTGAAGCTGGTGTTCCTGCTGGAGTTATTTCTGTTGTTCATGGTTCTGGTAGTGTTGTTGGAAGTACTCTTACAAGTAGTAAGTTAGTTGATATGGTAAGTTTAACTGGTTCAACTGCTGCTGGTATTGATGCTGCTCGTAATTGTGCCGAACATTGTGCTCATAATAGTCTTGAACTTGGTGGCAATGATGCTTTTATAATTTGTGCTGATGGCGATATCGACTTAGCTGTCGAAGAAACTGTATGGGGAAGACTTTATAATACTGGTCAAGTATGTTGTGCTAGTAAAAGATTTTTAGTAGAAAACTCTGTTAAAGACGAATTTATTAATAAAATGGTTGCTAAAATTAAAACTCTAAAGGTAGGTATGCCTAGTGAAATGGATTCTGATATAGGTTGCTTAATTAGTGAAGATGCCGCAATAGAAGTTGAAAGACAAGTTAATGAAACTGTTGCTGCTGGAGCAAAAGTTGTTTATGGTGGCAGAAGAAAAGGAGCTTTTTATGAACCAACAATCCTTGATAATGTTACAAAAGATATGGATGTAGCTAAAGATATGGAAATATTTGGTCCAGTTATTCCTGTAATTGGTTTTGATACCATTGAAGAAGCAGTAGAAATTGCTAATAATTCTATTTATGGCTTATCTGGTGGTATTATAACTCGCGATTTTAATAAAGCTATCAAGGTAAGTGAGGCCATGGAATGTGGTGGATTTGTCATTAATGGTGCAAGTTTTTATAGATCATTTGAACAACCTTTTGGTGGTTGGAAATATTCTGGCATTGGTAATGAAGGTATTATGACAACATTAAATGAAATGTCTAGAATGAAAACTGTTATTTTAAAAAATGTTACAAAATAATTAAAGAGCAAGTAGATGCTTGCTCTTTAAAAAATTAAGGAGGAATTTTATGTTTGATTATAAAGGAAGAGTAGTAGTAATTACTGGAGCATCATCTGGTTTAGGTATGCAAATGGCTAAAGGTTTTGCTCACCAAGGTGCAACTTTAGTTTTAATGGCTAGAAGATTAGATAGACTAGAAGCTTTTGCTAAAGAATTAGAAAATATGGGGATTGATGCTTACCCAGTTAAATGTGATGTAACAAGTGTTACAGAAGTAAATGCCGCAGCAAAGGCTGTTGAAGAGAAGTATGGTAAAGTAGATGTTTTAGTTAATTGTGCAGGAAGTGCTAAAAATAATGGCGTGCTTAATATGACTGATGAAGAATGGCAGTTTACTATAGATACTGATATGAATAGTGTGTTTTATGTTACTCGTGCATTTGCCAATATCATGAAGAAAAATAACTATGGTAGAATTATTAATATTGCATCAATGTATGGTATGGTTGGTAATATGGCTATGGATACTGTTGCATATCACACCAGTAAAGGGGGAGTTGTAAATTTCACTAGAGCAGTAGCGGCAGAGCTTGCTAAATATGGTATTACTTGTAATGCAATTTGTCCAGGTTATTTTGATACTGAACTTACTCATGAAACACTTATAACTCCAGAATTTACGGCTTATATGAAATCAACAGTTCCAATTGGTAGATATGGTCATGCTGGTGAGCTTAATGCTGGTGCCATATTCTTAGCATCAGAAGAAGCTAGCTATGTAACTGGAGTAATACTACCTATTGATGGAGGTTATACTTGTGTATAGAGCCTATGATTATTCATAGGTTTTTTTCTTTAAAAAAATGACAAAGCAGTATAAATTTGTTATAATTACAACTGAGGTAGATAGTTATGGAATTAGTTAAACTTTGGTATAAATACTTAAATAGATTTATTAATAGTGATGAATTATTAGAAGAATTACAAAATTTAAATTTAAATAAATATACTATTGATACTAAATCTGATATAAAAATATTAATTAAAAATATTAAAAAAATAAAAGAAGAAATCCCTAATGAATTTGATGAAATTGAAGAAAATAGAATAAAAAATATTGATTTCTTTTTGGAAAAATTAAAAACAATTGATAGAAATAACTGTGATAAAGATTCTTGGAAAGTTATTAGTAAAGAAATAAAAGACTTAAAAAAAGAAAAATTAATAGTAAGAGATGGTGGAGCATTATATAATTCTATATTAGAAACATTAGATAGTTGTTATTCTGTATTTAAATACTTACATCGTATGACTGATTTAGAATTATTAGAATTTATCACTGAATATATAAGTGTAGCAGTGCCTCTTAAAATAGATGAAAAAAAATTTTTAGATTTAGTTGATGTTGGTATACAAAATGATTTAAAAGAATCTTTATGGCGTTTAGCTTTCACTTATGAAACAAAACATTTTAACTATAATAATATAATAAATTATTTTATTAAAGAAAAAGATATATTTTATATAACTGAATCTTTATATGCATTTAAAGATAGTATTGATATAAATAATTTATATAATGAATTAATTAAATTAAATGATAAAGAATTTTTAAAACAAATATTTACTCCAAATATAATGGGATTACTTGATAATGAAGATATAGATTTAATGATTAAATTAGGTATTAAAAATAATATATTAACTCAAGAAGAAGTGAAAAAATTGCAATCATTCAAGCATTAGATTTTGTAAAAAGACCGGATTTATGGTATAATTTTAAGTGTTACTAATTATATACTTATAAAAATATAAAAGAAGGGAATTTCAGTTATGAAAGTAACTTTAATGAATCAAAATACTAAAGTTTTATCAGCAGAATTAGAAAGCGATAACACATTTTCAAAAATACATGAATACTATGATATTAATTATGCACCAATTCCAATATTTAATGTTTATAATGATTCTAGTAAAAACAATTTAAAAGAATTGAATCATTGGTTTCAAGGGCGTGGTATTCCATCTACAGATAGGCATATGAAAAATTATGGAGTTATAAGAAATATCAAAACATTAAAGTGGGAAAGGGTAACTCCAATATTTGACACAGGTAATTTTTGCAAACAGATCAAGTTATTTATGATATCAACTTTTATAACTCACCATATAAATTTTTTCCATCACACACTATGACTATAAAAGATTTACTTAAATATATTCAAATAGAAAAATATGATTTAAATAAATTAGATGGCTTAGTAGATGAATTAAAAGATGTTTTAGATGAATATGGCGATTTAATAGAACTAAGTGATGCTAGATACGAAAATACTTTAGAAGGATTTAAAAATCGCATCAATAATTTACAAAAATACTTTGAAATATAAAAATGAATTCAAAAATACAAAAACATAATTTTATAAGAGATGATGATAATTCTTATATAATAGAAAAGTCACAACACAAATTGCAAACTTTTGCAATTTTTTTTATTTTATGATAAAATATAGCCCAAGTGGTTGATATGGAGAGAAAAATTCATTTAATTAGTTATATAGTAGTAACTATTACAGTTATTTTGTGTTATACAATTTATATTGGATTCGATTCTAATAGTTTTGATAAGTATATAAATCCTGTAGCTAGAATTAGTTATGATGATACTATAAGTGATGATGTGAAGCTAATAAATGATCAAATTAATTATTATCAAGATTATTATAATGTTACCATAAACTTAATTGATGATATAAAATTAACAGATAGTAGTTATGATATAGATTTAGTTAATAATAACTATATTATTTCTAATTCTCTAGATTATCTAGGTGATTATTTCAAAGTATTTAATAAAAAATTCTTTAATAGATTTTATGAAAATAATATGAATGGATTAAATATATATTTAGCAAGTAGTATTGATAATGATTATGATTATGGTAAAAATACTGATATTGTTGGTTTATTTTTTAAACAAGATAATAAATATATAATTGTTATTGATGTTACAAGTAATGAATCACTTGCTAAAATAGCTTTTCATGAAACAATGCATGCTATTGAAGAATATTTAAGTATGAATAATGTTTATTTTAGAAATTGGAATAGTTTAAATCCAGATAATTTTAATTATAGTGATAGTTATAATATAAGCTTTTATAGTGATGTCTTAGGTAATAATAAAAATCGTAATGAAATATATTTTTTAGATAACTATGCTAGAAGTAGTGCAATTGAAGATAGAGCCAGAATGTTTGAATTTATGTGCTTAGGTAATGATTTTTCTAGATTTCCAAGATTATATGAAAAAGCAAGTTATTTAAAAGAAGTTATTTTCAAATATTTTCCGGAATTAAGTTATTCAAAATATATAGGATAATTATGTAGAATAACATAAATCATTTAAAGACACTTTAAATATTTTAGCAAGTTTGTATAAATTAGATATAGATATTTTAGTTATACCTTTTTCCCATCTAACAATACAAGCTTGAGTAACTTTCATTTTATTTGCTAAAGCATTTTGTGAATAATTATTTTTTATTCGCAATTTTTTTATATAATAGGAAAGTCATACTTTTTTAAATAAAACCATTGACATCCAAACTTGTGTTTGTTATACTTAATTTACAAGGAGGAAATTTGGTATGACTGCTATTTTAAAAGGTTATCAATTTAGATTATATCCTAATAATGAACAAAAAAAGTTAATCAATCAAACCATTGGTTGCTCTAGATTTGTATATAATCATTTTTTAGAAGAGAAAATAAATAGCTATAAAGAAACAGGTATTTCTTTATCATGTTATGAACAAATAAAAGAAATACCAAAAGTTTGTAAAAATTATCCTTGGTTAAAAGAAGTAGATAGTTGTAGCCTAAGAGCAGCTGTATTTAATTTAGAAGATGCATATCATAGATTTTTTAGTAAAACAAGTGGATTTCCTAAATTTAAAAATAAAGACATAGGCAATAGTTATAAAACCAATAATATTAAAAATACTTATAAAAATAAAAATTATGAAAGTATAAGATTAGATTTAAAAAA
>CALVYM010000009.1 GCA_944372205.1 uncultured Bacilli bacterium | reverse complement strand
AACTTGACAAATAAAAACCCTTATATTAAAAGGGATTGAACTACGTTAATTTAGTAGGCAACTGCAAAACTCGGGAAAGTTTTATCGCTTTAGAGTTTGCTAAAAACAATTATAAAAATTATGTTTTAATTAATTTTTCTAAAGTATCAGAAGATGTAAAAAATATTTTTAATAATTATTTAGATAAATTAGATGATTTTTTTTGCTCCTTTCCTCTTATTATGGTGTAGAACTTTACCTATTTATATGACTATGCTTTTATAATATTTTGTGTTTAGATTTTATTGACTAATACTTTTAAATGATATAAAATTAAGATAGATAAAATTACTAAAAATAAGTGTTGGAAATTGTCGAATTATGTTAAAAATGGAGATTTTCGACAAAATTCGACATATGTTTACACCGATTGACATAATTCGACAAAAGTTTTTGTAGCTTTTTGTGTAATTATACTATATAATGAACTTAGGTGCAGGAAATACATTTTAAGGAAAGAGGAATAACACATGAACAAAGTTATTAAAGTTGTTGCGGTTGATGACAACGAGGCAGTCTTAGGAAGTGTTAAAAATTATTTTAAGGATAGTGAAAGTATTAGTGTAGTTGCGGTATTTAATAAGGGGGCTGAGGCATTAAAGTATTTAACTAATAATAGTGAAGAATATGATTTATTGTTAATTGATATTTTATTACCTCAAGTTGATGGCATTAAAATATTAGAAGATATGAAAGCTAATGGTATTGAAAAGAAAATAATTGTTTTATCTAGTTTTAAAGATGATTTTTCAATAAGAAGGATTCAAGCGCTTAATGCAAATTATTATATGCTCAAACCAATGGATTTAAGTATTTTAGAAAGTAGAATGTTAGAATTATTTGAACATAGTAATAATATTAAATATAAAGAAACTATTAATGTAGAGGTAGAAGTAAGTTCATTATTACATGATTTAGGTATACCATCTCATGTAAGAGGTTATCGTTATATAAGAGATGGTGTTATGCTACTTTATGAAAGTACATCTATGGTTAATTTAGTAACTAAAGATATTTATCCTATAATTGCTAAGAAATATGATACTACAACTACGAGAGTAGAAAGAGCAATTAGACATGCAATTGAAATAAGTTGGATGCGTGGAGATATTAAATTAATGGAAGATTTATTTGGTAATAGCATTGATTTTGATCGTAGTAGACCAACTAATTCAGAATTTTTAACTACAATTGCGGATAAATTTAAACTTTATACTAGAGAATTAATTGGATAGCATATAGTAATATATGTTATTTTTAATGTTTTTTTCAAATTGTATTTTCAATACATTTGTGGTATTATAAGTGTAGTGAAGGTGGAATATGAAAAAAATATTAACAATTATATTTGATGGTTTTGGTTATAGAGAAGAAGAAAAGGGTAATGCTATAAAACAAGCTAAAATGAATAATTTTAATAGAATTTGGAATGAATATCCTCATGCTTTACTTGAAGCATCAGAAGAAGCAGTAGGATTAAATAAAGGCCAAGCGGGAAACAGTGAAGTGGGTCACATGACTATTGGGGCTGGTAGAGTATTAAAACAATCAGAAATACTAGTTAATGAATTTTTTGAAAACGTTGATTATGAAAATAATAACGTTGCTAAGCTTATGGAACAAAAAGATAAAGATGTTCATATAATGGGTTTATGTAGTGATGGAAATATTCATGCTGGTGTAGATGATTTTATTAGTATGTATAAATTACTGGTAAATAATGGTTTTAAAAAAATACATTTTCATTTAATTACAGATGGTAGAGATACTAAAGTGAATGTTTCTTATACATTTATTAAAATGATTAGTGATTTAATTTGTGAATATGGTATTGGAGATATAGTTAGTGTTGCAGGGCGTTATTATGCTATGGATAGAGATGAAAACTTTGATAGAACAAAACTTTATTATGATTTAGTAACTAGAGGAAAAGGTGTAAGTTCAATAAATATTGAAAAAAGTATTAATAGTAGTTATGCAAATGGAGTAACTGATGAATTTATTAAACCAATTATTGCTAGTGATAATGTAATTAAAAATGGTGATGTTTTAATTTGGATGAATTATCGTGCTGATAGGGCTAAGCAAATATTAGATGCTTTTGTAAATTATAATACTTTTGATAAGTTTAGTGTCTTAGATATGAGTAATTTACTTGTATTTAGTTTTTTACCAGTTGATAAAAAGATTAAGACTTATAATTTGATTGAACCTGTTGAAGTAAAATCTCCTTTAGGTATTTATTTAAGTGAACTTGGTTTTACTCAAGCAAGAATTGCTGAATCAGAAAAGTATCCGCACGTAACATATTTTTTTGATGGCGGATATGATGGTAAAATAGCTGGTTGTGATAAGTTTCATATTCCATCGCCAGAAGTGGCTACTTATGATTTAAAACCAGAAATGAGTTGTGTTGAAGTAACTAAAAAGACAGTAAGTGCAATGAATAATGATTATGACTTTATTTTAGTTAATTTTGCTAATCCTGATATGGTTGGACATACTGGTAATATGGATGCCGCAATTAAAGCTTGTAGTGCTATTGATTTGTGTTTAGGCATGTTGCTTGAGAAAGCTGAAGAAAATTTTTATAAAGTTATAATACTTGCTGATCATGGAAATGCTGATATAATGATTAATGAAGATGGAAGTATTTGTACTACGCATACAACTAGTTTAGTGCCATTTATAATATGTGATGGAAAAGTTAAATTAAAACCAAGTGGTAGTTTGGTAAATGTTGCTCCAACAATACTTGATTATATGGATATTGCTATTCCTAAAGATATGGAAAATACTGAATCATTATTAATAGAAGAATAATAAAAAAGACTTTTTAGCGAAGTCTTTTTCTTGTCATTGATTTGTTTTGCTTAAATGAAAAATAATCTCTAGTATAAAGTACTTGTTTGGCTTTTTGATTTCTTTTAGTTTTATCAGGATTTTTGCCACGATAACAAGTTTCTTCTCGATCTAAATCAAAAGCATAATTATCAATTTGCCCAAAATCTAATGAATCTTTTTCAATGTCAATTTCTTCATATGTTGGTTCTTCTTTAAATTGCATAAAATTGTAACCCTCCCTAGTTGCATTATATAATAATTTGATATGTTTTGTCTAGTATGTTAATAACTTTTTAGTTATCAACATTAAATTTATTTCGTTCATCAATTTTTATGGCAACAATATGATGGTTTTCATTATATGTTATTAGTGTTGAGCAATTCTAGTGTTGGTTTTCTTTTTTTGTTTTCTAATTGATTAATATATGCTAGATTTTGAAGAATTAAAAAATTATTTTTTTTAGTGGGTGACTGGCTGACCGGCCGTAAACCGGCCGCAAACCGGCCGAAAAAAGTTGCATATAAGTAAATTGTGTGATATACTTGTTTCACGGAGGTAAAATTCTGGCACAGGAATAGAATTCGATTCTTATCGTATTGGACTATAAAGTTAGTTATTGAATAATTATTAACTTTTTTTATTTTGTGAAAATTTCTTGAAAAAAATGCAAATTTTTTGTTGCATTCCATACAATTTAATGGTATTATAATAGTCGTATGGCTGCGTTGATGTGCAAGGTTACTGATACACTAGGGTGAGTTGGTAAAGAAATATAGTGAATTAGAGAACTTGTGCGGAGTATGTCTATACTAGATATAGGCGAAAGGAGGACATATCAGATGTCAAGTACAAAAGTGAGAATCAATTTAAAGGCTTATGATCATCGACTTTTAGATGTTGCTGCTGGAAAAATTGTGGAAACTGTTAAGAGAACTGGTGGCGAAATTTCTGGTCCCGTACCTTTACCAACAGAAATTGAGAAAGTTACAGTATTAAGAGCGGTGCATAAATATAAGGATGCAAGAGAACAATTTGAAAGAAGAACTCATAAGAGATTAATTGATATCAAAAATCCTAGTAAGGAAACAATTGATGCGTTAGCCCATCTAGATTTACCTAGTGGTGTTGATGTAAATATTAAAGCTTAAAAAGAAAAGGAAAGGAATTGGAATTATGAAAGGAATCTTAGGACGCAAAGTTGGAATGACTCAAGTATTTACTAAAGATGGTAAACTTATTCCTGTTACAGTTGTAGAAGTTGAACCTAATGTAGTAATGCAAGTTAAAACTTTAGAAAAAGATGGATATAGTGCAGTTCAACTTGGCGTGTTTGAAAAAAGCGAAAAGAAAGCAAATAAGGCAGAAGCTGGAAGAGCTAAAGCTGCAAATACTACTCCTAAGCGCTTCTTAAAAGAAATAAGAGATGTAGAAGCCAGTTACAATGTTGGTGATACTCTAGGAGCAAGTATTTTTGAAATTGGAGATGTTGTTGATGTAACTGGTGTTACAAAAGGTAAAGGTTTCCAAGGGGTAATTAAAAGACATAATCAATCTCGTGGGCCTATGACTCACGGTTCACATTACCACAGAAGACCTGGTTCACTAGGAACAATGTTACCAAAAAGAGTATTAAAGGGTAAAAAATTAGCAGGACACATGGGTGTTGATACTGTTACTATTCAAAATCTAGAAATTATTGAAGTAAACGAAGCAGAAAATTATATCTTAGTTAGTGGAAATGTTCCAGGAGCTAAAAATTCATTAGTGTTAATTAAATCAGCAGTTAAAAATTCTCGTAAGAAAGATCCAAAAGAAATCTTAACTTATGAAACAGTTGTTGATGAAGTTGCTCCAGTAACTGAAGAAGTAGAAAATGCTGAAGTAGTAGAAACAGAAGTTGAAGAAGTTAAAGCTGAGGATTCAATTGAAACTGTTGAAGATACTTCTGAAGAAGTAAAATAAGGAGTTTAGAAAGGATTAAATATGACAAAGATAAGTGTTAAAAATCTAAATGGTGAAAAAGTTAAAGATTTAACATTAAATGATAACATTTGGAATATAGAAGTTAATGAAGACTCTCTTAAGAAAATGATTCGTTTACAACTTGATGCTACTCGTCAAGGTACTAGAAAAACTAAGAATAGAAGTGAAGTTTCTGGTGGTGGAAGAAAACCATGGAGACAAAAAGGAACAGGTCGTGCTCGTCAAGGTAGTACAAGAGCTACTCAATGGAGAGGTGGCGGAATTCCTTTTGGTGTAAGTCCAAGAGATTATACATTTAAGATTAATAAGAAAGAAAGAGTATTAGCTCTAAAAAGTGCTTTATCTAATAAAGTGCAAGAAAAATCTTTAGTAGTAGTTGATAATTTTAATATGGAATCTACTAAAACTAAGGATGCATTAAAAGTATTAGAAAATTTAAAACTTGATAATAAAATTTTATTTGTTACAAGTGATGATGCTGAAAATCTATATTTAGCGGTTCGTAATTTACCAAATGTATTAGTGATTTATGCTGATGAAGTTAATTGCTATGATTTAGTAAATGCTGATATGGTAGTTATAGATGAAGCAGCAGTAAAAAATATTGAGGAGGTGCTTAAATAATGAAGCATTATTCAGATATTATTATTGCACCAGTTATTACTGAAAAATCTATGGCAAATAGAGAAAATAATGTTTATACTTTTAAAGTTGTTAAAAATGCAACTAAAGAAGACATTAAAAGAGCAGTAGAAGAAGCATTTAAAGTAAGCGTTAAAAGTGTTAATACATTAAATACAAAATCAAAAAGAAGAAGAGTTGGAAGATACTCAGGAAGAACTAAAACTTATAAAAAAGCTATTGTTACTTTAGAGTCTGGTTCTTCTATTGAAATGTAAGGTAGGTGGAATTTATGGCTATTAAACATTATAAACCAACAACTAATGGTAGAAGAGGCATGAGTGTTCTTGTAAATGATGAAATAACTACCAGTACTCCAACTAAATCATTATTAAAGAAATCAAGTAAAACTGGTGGTAGAAACAATCAAGGTAAAATGACAGTTCGCCATATTGGTGGGGGAGCTAAAAGAAAATACCGTGTAATCGATTATAAGAGAAACAAGGTTGGCGTAACAGGTCGAGTTGCAACAATTGAATATGATCCAAATAGAACAGCAAATATTGCTCTAATCAATTATCGTGATGGTGAAAAAAGATATATCATTGCTCCAAATGGCTTAAAAGTTGGAGACATAATTGAAAATGGAGAATCAGCTGATATTAAAGTAGGTAATGCCTTACCTCTTCAAAATATTCCAGTTGGTACTGTAGTTCATTGTATTGAATTAAAGCCTGGTAAAGGAGCAGAACTTTGTCGTAGTGCGGGAGCTAGTGCTCAAATACTAGGACGTGAAGGAAAATATGTAATGATTCGTTTACAATCTGGTGAAACTAGATTAGTACTAGGAAATTGTATTGCTACAATTGGTGTTGTCGGAAATGAAGATAGCAAACTAGTAAATCTTGGTAAAGCTGGAAGAAAAAGACATATGGGTATTAGACCTACTAACCGTGGATCTGTAATGAATCCTAATGATCACCCACATGGTGGTGGTGAAGGTCGTGCTCCAGTAGGACGTAAGAGTCCAATGACACCTTGGGGTAAACCTGCACTTGGTGTTAAAACTCGTAAGAGTAAAAAGAAAAGTGAAAAGCTTATTGTAAGTAGGAAGAAAAAATAGGAGGTAACTATGGCAAGAAGTTTGAAAAAAGGACCATATGTTCAAGAATCATTGATGAAAAAGGTCCAAGAAATGAATAAAAATAATAAGAAAACTGTTATTAAGACTTGGTCAAGAAGATCTACTATTTTTCCTGACTTTGTAGGTCATACAATAGCAGTTCATAATGGAAAAGATTTTATACCAGTATATATTACTGAAGACATGGTAGGACATAAACTTGGAGAATTTTCACAAACTCGTAAGTTTGGTGGCCATGCAGGAAATAAATAGGAGGTAACATGGAAGCATATGCAATTCATAAAAATGCTTTAATTAAACCTAGACTTGCTCGTATGACTATGGATTTAATTAGAGGTAAAGATGTTGAAACAGCAAGAGGAATTCTTGAAAACACTAACACTAAAGCAAGTAGATTAATACTTAAAGTTTTAAATTCTGCTGTAGCTAATGCTGTAAATAATAATGGAGCGAATGAATCTGATTTAAGAGTTAGTGAATGTTATATTAATCCAGGACCTATTTATAAGAGAATTAAATTTGCAAGTCGTGGTAATGTAGATCGTCACGATAAAAGAAGTAGTCACATTACAGTTTGTGTAAGTGATACTGCGAAGGGAGTAAAATAGTATGGGACAAAAAGTAAATCCAATAGGATATCGTCTTGGTGTAAATAAAGACTGGGAGTCTAAGTGGTATTCTAAGAGTGATTATGCTAAATATTTAAATAATGATATTAAAATAAGAGAATATTTAGAAAAAAATCTTAAAGATGCAGCGATTGCTAGTGTAATTATTGAACGCAAGAAAGATAGATGTGAAGTTACTATTTATACTGCTAAACCAGGAGTAATAATTGGTCGTGGCGGAGAAGATATTGAAAAATTAAAGAAGAAATTGAAAAAACTTGTTGGTGAAGAAATCTACATCAACATTGTGGAAGAAAAGAAACCTGATTTAAATGCTAAATTAGTAGCAATGCAAATTGCTAATCAAATAGCAGCTAGAGCTCCATTTAGATCTGCACAAAAAAGAGCAATTAGAAATGTTTTAAAAGCTGGAGCAAAGGGTTGTAAAACAAGTGTATCAGGAAGACTTGGAGGAGCAGAAATGGCTAGAACTGAAGGTTATACTGAAGGAACTGTGCCACTACATACAATTAGAGCAGATGTAGATTATGCTACTGCTGAAGCGGATACAACTTATGGAAAAATTGGTGTTAAAGTTTGGATTTATAAAGATGAAATTCTTCCTGCAAAAAAAATGAAGGGAGCTGATAAAAATGTTGATGCCCAAAAGAACTAAATATCGTAAGAGTCATAGAATAAGTTATGATGGTCATGCCAAAGGAAATACTGAACTTCATTTTGGTGAATATGGCTTACAAGCAACTGAAGGTGGCTGGATATCAGCAAGACAAATTGAAGCAGCTCGTATTGCAATGACCCGTTTTATGAAGCGTGGTGGAAAAGTATATATCAATATTTTCCCACATATGCCAAGAACTAAAAAACCTTTAGAAACTCGTCAAGGTAAAGGTAAAGGTAATGTTGAAGAATGGGTAGCAGTTGTAAAAAATGGTAAGATTATGTTTGAAGTAAGTGGTGTATCTGAAGAAATAGCTCGTGAAGCATTAAGACTTGCTTCTCATAAA
Source organism: uncultured Bacilli bacterium (assembly GCA_944372205.1). Classification (GTDB taxonomy): domain Bacteria; phylum Bacillota_I; class Bacilli_A; order RF39; family UBA660; genus Onthocola_B. The sequence continues at coordinate 13,972 of CALVYM010000009.1, read as the reverse complement.
TTATCTGTTAAATCAAAATTTGTTAAAAAAGATGTAAAGGATGGTGATTCTCTTGAAAATTGAAGATTTAAGAAAATTATCCGATGAAGAATTAAATAAAAAAATAATTGAAACAAAAGAAGAATTATTTAAAAAAAGAATGCAACAAGCAAATGGTACATTAGAAAAACCAGTTGAACTTAAGATTTTAAGAAGGGATGTTGCAAGAATGAAAACAATCTTGAAAGAAAGAGAATTAAATGGAGGTAATAAATAATGACTGAAGCAAAACATGAATTAGTTGGTAGAGTTGTTAGTTGCTCTAATAATAAAACTATTACGGTTTTAGTTGAAACTTCTAAAAAACATCCTTTATACAAAAAACAAGTTAAATATTCTAAGAAATATGCAGTGCATGATGAAGCAAATGAAGCTAAAGTAGGAGATACAGTAAGAATTAGAATGACTAGACCATTATCTAAAACTAAAAGATATGAACTTGTAGAAATTCTAAGTAAAGCTGTTATCCTTTAGGAGGTATTATTATGGTAATGCAAGAAAGTAGACTTAAAGTTGCTGATAATAGCGGAGCTAGAGAAATACTTGTAATTAGAGTTATGGGTGGATCTAAAGTTAAATATGCTAATATCGGTGATGTAGTAGTTGGAACTGTCAAAAAAGCTATTCCTAATAGTCCAGTAAAAAAAGGAAAAGTTGTTAAAGCTGTAATTGTTAGAACTACTCAAGGCGTAAGAAGAAAAGATGGTTCTTATATAAAATTTGATGACAATGCTTGTGTTTTAATTAAAGATGATAAATCTCCAGTTGGAACACGTGTGCTTGGTCCAGTAGCTAGAGAATTAAGAGAAAAAGATTATATGAAGATTGTATCTCTTGCTAGTGAAGTATTATAGGGAGGCAAAAATGAAAGTTAAAGTTAATGATACAGTTTTAGTAATTGCTGGAGAAGATAAGGGTAAAGAAGGCAAAGTAATTAGAACATTAAAAAAAGAAGGTAAAGTAGTTGTTGAAGGTGTAAATATTGTTAAAAAACATAGCAAACCTAGAACTACAAATGATAAGGGTGGAATTTTTGAAATTGAAGCTCCGATTCATGTATCTAATGTTAAAGTGATTACTGATGCTGAAGTAAAAGTTATAAAGAAAGAAAAGAAAGCACAAGAAAAGAAAGAAAAAGTAGAAGCTAAAGAAGAAAAGAAGGAAACTAAAAAAACTTCTAAGGTAGCTTCTCGGAAAGCGAGTAAGTAGTTATGAGTAATTTTAAAGAAAAATATAATAAAGAAATTATTCCTGAATTAATGAAGGAATTTAAGTATACTTCAGTTATGCAAGTACCAAAATTAGAAAAAATTATTGTTAATATTGGTGCTGGTGAAGGAAGTAAAGATGAAAAGTTTATAACTGCAGCAGTAAATGACCTAACTAAAATTACTGGTCAAAAACCTGTTGTTACAAAAGCTCGTAAGTCAATCGCTGGATTTAAAATAAGAGAAGGTCAAGCAGTTGGTGTAAAAGTAACTTTAAGAGGAGAAAATATGTATTATTTCTTTGAAAAGTTAGTTAAAATTGGCCTTCCTCGAGTAAGAGATTTCCGGGGAGTATCTGCGCATTCATTTGATGGCCATGGTAATTATACTTTAGGTATTAAAGAACAACTTATATTCCCAGAAATTGAATATGATGATGTTGTTAAAGTTCGTGGTATGGATATCGTGTTCGTAACAACTGCAAAGAGCAATGAAGAAGCTAAAAGTTTACTTAAAGGCTTTGGAATGCCTTTCAAGAATTAAGGAGGACTTATGGCAAAGAAAAGTATGATAGTTAAAAATAAAAGAACACCTAAGTTTAGTACTCGGGCATACACTAGATGTAATCGTTGTGGAAGACCTCATGGAGTATTAAGAAAATATGGTATTTGCAGAATTTGTTTTAGAGAACTAGCAAATGAAGGTAAATTACCTGGTGTTAAGAAATCTAGTTGGTAAGGAGGAATAAAATGTTTGTACAAGATAAAATAGCAGATATGTTAACTCGTATTCGTAATGCTAATCAAATGAAATATGCAACTGTTGAAGTTATAGGTACAAAAATGACTCTTGGTATTGCAGAAATACTTAAAAATGAAGGATTTATTGAAGACTTTACTTATGAAAAGAATAGTAATGGTGATAAACTTACATTAACATTAAAGTATGGACCAAAGAAAGAAAGAGTTATTACTGGACTTAAAAGAATTAGTAAATCTGGTTTAAGAGTTTATGCTAAAGTTGATGAACTTCCTCATGTACTAAATGGACTAGGTATTGCTATAATTTCAACTTCTGAAGGTTTAATGACTGATAAAGAAGCTAGAGCTAAGGGTTTAGGAGGTGAAGTACTTGCCTATATTTGGTAAGGAATTATGAGTAGAATTGGTGAAAGAAAACTAACTATCCCTGAAGGAGTAACTGTTAGTATTGATGGAAATACAGTTAATGTAAAAGGACCTAAAGGAGAATTAAGTTATACGTTTAGTAATCTAATTAATGTAGAAGTAGTTGATAATACTGTTTTAACTAAACAAGTTAAGAAATCAAAAAAAGCTAATATGATGCAAGGAACTACTAATTCATTAATTAATAATATGATTATTGGTGTACACACAGGTTTTTCTAAAGGATTAGAAGCAGTTGGTGTTGGATATCGTTTTAATGTTAGTGGTAATAAAATTACTGTTAATGCCGGCTATTCACATCCAGTTGTAGTTGAAGCTCCTAGTGATTTATCTGTTACTAGTGAATCAAATACGGAAATTACAATTCATGGAATTGATAAGCAAAAAGTTTCTGAATTTGCGGCGAATATTCGTAAGATAAGAGAACCAGAACCTTATAAAGGTAAAGGTATTCGTTATAAAAATGAATATGTTCGTCGTAAAGAAGGTAAGAAAGCGGCTTAGGGAAGGAGTATAGGAAATGATTAAAAAAGAAGCAAGAAATGTTGCAAGAGTTAGAAGACACGTTAGAGTTCGTAAGAATATAACGGGCACTAAAGAATGTCCAAGACTTAATGTATTTAGATCAAATAAAGGAATTTATGCTCAAGTTATTGATGATGTAACTGGGTCTACCCTAGCAAGTTCTTCAAATTTGGAATTAAAAATTAAAAATGGCGGTAATATTGAAGCTGCTAAAGCAGTAGGAAAAGATATTGCTGAAAAATGTTTAAAATTAAAAATTAAAAATGTCGTATTTGACCGTGGTGGATACGCTTATCATGGTAGAGTACAAGCCCTTGCTGATGCAGCAAGAGAAGCAGGATTGGAATTTTAGGAGGTAACATGAGAAAAGATAAAAATACAGAAAATAAGAAAAACTTACTTGAAGAAAAAGTTATTTCAATAACTCGTGTAACTAAAGTTACCCAAGGCGGAAGACATTTTCGTTTTTCGGCAACTGTTGCTGTTGGAAATAGAAAAGGACTAGTTGGTATTGGTAGCGGTAAAGCTAATGAAGTACCTGAAGCAATTAAAAAAGCAATTCAAGCCGCTAATAAGAATGTGTGTAGAGTTGCTCTAAAAGATAATAGAACTGTTCCTCATGAAATGACTGCGAAAGTTGGTAGAGCTGTTGTATTAATCAAACCTGCTAAAGAAGGTCGTGGTATCATTGCTGGTGGAGCAGCTAGAGCAGTTTTAGAACTAGCTGGTGTTAAAGATATTGTTGCTAAATCACTTGGAGCTAATACTCAAGTAAATGTTGCTAAAGCAACACTTGATGCTTTAAGAATGCAAAGAACACCAGAACATATTGCTGAACTTCGTGGCAAGAAAGTTGAGGAATTATAATATGAGATTAGAAAATTTACCAAAAAGTAAAGAAACTAAAGTTTCTAAAAGAGTAGGTCGGGGACCAGGATCTGGTATGGGTAAAACATCAACTCGTGGTGAAAATGGTCAAAAATCAAGAAGTGGTGCTTCAATTCCTGCGTGGTTCCAAGGTGGACAAACTCCACTTCATAGAAGAATCCCAATCAGAGGATTTAATAATAAAAATTTTGCAACTAAATTTGCAGTAATTAATCTAGCAGATTTAGATAAACACTTTAATGATGGTGATACTGTAACACCAGAAATTCTTAAAGAAAGAAAGATAATTAAAAAAGAGCTTTCTGGAGTAAAAGTTTTAGCTAATGGAGAACTTACTAAAAAGTTAACTGTTAAAGCTAATAGATTTTCTAGTAAAGCGGTTACAAAAATTGAAAATTCCGGTGGCAAAGCTGAGGTGATTTAGATGTTTCATGGGTTTTCCCAACTTTTTAGTAAAACTAATAAAGATTTAAGAAAAAGAATTTATTTTACCATTTTTTGTTTAGGAATATTTTGTTTAGGTAGTGCTATTACTATTCCTTGGGCATCAGAAATTCTTGATGAATTAGGTTTTTTAGAAATATTTAATATTATGAGTGGTGGTGGCCTTCGTAATTTTGCGATTTTTGGCCTTGGTGTATCTCCATATATTACTGCATCAATCATAACACAATTACTTCAAATGGATATAATTCCTTATTTTAAAGATTTAAAAGAACAAGGATATGTTGGTAGACAAAAGATTAATAAAATTACTAGATATTTAGGTATTTTTATAGCATTTATTCAAGCTTATGTAATGTGTGTGTTCTTTATGGATAGTGATATATTTACTATGCTTAGAACTTCATTAGTTATGACTGCTGGTACAGCTTTCTGTTTATGGATGGGAGACCAAATTACTAATAAAGGTTTAGGTAATGGTCAATCAATGCTTATTATGGCAGGTATTATTATGAGTATGCCAAGTGTCTTTACTGGAGCATTTGAAGGATTTATTACTGATGGAACATATAATTTAGGCTTAGGTATTTTCTTCTTTATTCTATTTGTTATTTCATATATTTTAATAATTGTTGGTATTATATGGATACAACTTGCTGAAAGAAGAATACCTATTCAATATGCAAATAGAAGTACTAGTGCTTATGGTGCACAACAAAGTTTCTTGCCAATCAAGATAAATTCAGCTGGTGTAATACCCGTAATATTTGCCCAAATACTTATTACGATACCAGCAACAATAGTTAATATTATTGGTAATGAAAGAGCGATTAATTTTGTTAATACTTATATAAATTATGATACATTTACAGGATTTATTTTATACATAATCTTAATAATGTTCTTTGGATATTTTTATACATTTATGCAAATGAATCCTGATGAAATGAGTAAAAACCTAAATAAAAGAGGTGGATACATTCCAGGAATTAGACCAGGAGAAGATACATCAAAGTATATTAGTAATACTTTAGGTAAGTTAACATTCACAGGTAGTTTATTCCTAGTAGTGTTATCTGCTATACCAATAGTATTCTCTATGATTTTTGATCTTCCATCAACCGTATCAATCGGCGGAACTGGAATATTAATCGTTGTTGGAGTTGCTATTGAAACATATAAACAAATTGAAAGTAGTTTAGTAAGCCGTAGCTATGCGGCGAAAAGAAAGAGGCTAAAATGAAAAATATAATATTTATTGCTCCACCAGCTGCTGGTAAGGGCACTCAAAGTAATATGTTAAAAGAAAAATTTGGATACGTACATATTTCTACTGGAGATATGCTAAGAGAAGCTATTAATTCTGGTAGCGAGTTAGGTAAGGAAGTAAAAAATATTATAGATAAAGGAGAACTTGTTAGTGATGATTTAATTATTAAGTTAGTTAAAGATAAAATTACAAGTACCGATGGAAAACCATTTATTTTAGATGGTTTTCCTAGGACTCTTAATCAAGCTTTAGCTTTAGATGAAATTTTAACTAATGATTATATAGTTATTTATCTAGAACTAGATGAAGATGAAGCTATAAAAAGAATTACAGGTAGACTTACTTGTAATTGTGGAAAATCTTATAATTTAAATATAGAAGAGCTTAAACCAAAAGTTGATGGTATTTGTGATAATTGTGGAAGTAAACTTATCAAAAGAGATGATGATAATGTTGATGCATTCAAAGTAAGATTTAAAACATTTTTAGACAATACTGATTCTATATTAAAATATTATAAAGATAAAGAAAAACTTATAAAAATAGATGTTAATAAAGATGTACAAGATATATTTGAAAGTATCTTAGAGGTAATTAATGATTAGTATTAAAAGTGCTAGAGAAATTGAATTAATGAAAGAAGCTGGAGAGAAAAATATTCTTTGTTTTAAAGAAATAGAAAAGAATATTAAACCAGGAATTACAACTGATAAGATAAACAAAATAGTGGAAGATTTTCTTAAAGCTAATGATTGTATTTCAGGAACTTTAGGTTTTGAAGGATATCCTAAAAGTGTTTGTGTATCAGTTAATGATGAAGTGGTACATGGAATACCTGGTAAAAGGGTACTTAAAGATGGTGATATTGTATCAGTTGATTTGGTATTATCATATAAAGGTTATCATGCTGATGCAACAAGAACATATATTATAGGTAATGTTCCAGAAAATGTTAAAGCATTAGTTGAAGATACTAAAGGGGCTTTTTATGCCGGAGTAAGTAAAGTTAAAGAAGGAGCTCGTATTAGAGATATATCAAAAGCAGTTGAAGAATATGCCCATAGTCATGGTTTATCAGTTGTTGAAGAACTAGTAGGACATGGAATAGGTACAAGTATGCATGAAGAACCAGATGTTCCAAATTTTGATAATCATAATATGATGAAATTAAAAGCTGGTATGACTATATGTATTGAACCAATGCTTAATATGGGTAGTAGATATGTATATGTTGCAGATGATGAATGGACAGTTAAAACTGCTGATGGTGCACCTTCAGCCCATTATGAAAATACAGTCTTAGTTACAAAAGACGGATATGAAATATTAACAGGAGAATAAAAAATGGAAAAAAAAGAAAATGGTAAAAAAGATAAAATTGAATTAGAAGGTAAAGTTATTGAAGTTTTAAAAGGTAGTGATTACTTAGTAGAACTTCCTAACGGGCATACTGTAAAAGCCTACGTCTCTGGTAAAATGCGTATGAACATGATTCGTATTCTACCAGGTGATAAAGTTACAGTAGAAGTATCAATTTATGATTTAGAACGTGGGATAATAAAATGGAATAATAGATAAGGAGTGAAATTATGAAAGTTAGACCAAGTGTAAAGAAAATTTGTAAGAAATGTAAAATAGTAAGAAGAAAAGGAAAAGTTAGGGTTATTTGTGAAAATCCTAAACATAAACAAGTTCAAGGTTAAAGGAGGGACTTATGGCAAGAATTAAAAATATTGAACTACCAGGTGAAAAACATACTTGTATTGGTTTAACAGCTATTTATGGTATTGGTAGAAATTTGGCTAAAACAATTTGTAAAGATGCTGGTGTTGATGCAAGTAAAAAAATTAAAGATTTAACGGAAGATGAAGTTCAAGCTTTAAGAAAAGAAGTAGATAAGTATACTGTTGAAGGTGATCTTCGTCGTGATGTTCAAATGAGTATCAAAAACAAAATGGAAATTAATTGTTATCAAGGTATTAGACACAAAAAAGGACTACCTGTTAGAGGTCAAAGAACTAACAGAAATGCTCATACTCGTAAAGGTAGAGGAAAAGTAGTAGCTAATAAAAAGAAAGTAGGTAAGTAATATGGCATATAATAGAAGAAAAAGAAAAGTTAAGAAAAATATTCCAGAAGCAGAAGCACATATTCATTCAACTTATAATAATACAATAGTTACTATTTGTGATAAAGATGGTAATGCAATAAGTTGGTCTTCTGCTGGTCGTATTGGTTATAAAGGATCAAAGAAGAAAACTCCATTTGCAGCAGGTCTAACCAGTGAAGCAGCAGCAGCTGCAGCAATTGAAGCAGGAGTTAAAAAAGTAGATGTTTATGTTAAAGGCCTTGGACCAGGAAGAGAAAATGCAATTAGATCACTTCAAGCGGCAGGATTAGAAATTACAAGTATTGTTGATGAAACACCTATTCCTCACAATGGATGCCGTCCACCAAAAAGACCTAGAAATTAATTAAAGAAAGGAACGATTTTATGATTAAATTTGAAAAACCAGACTATAAAATTACGGAAGCACAAGAAAGTAATCACTTTGCAAAATTTGAACTTGAACCCCTAGAAAGAGGTTTTGGTACAACTATTGGTAATGCTCTAAGAAGAGTAATGTTATCAAGCCTTCCAGGAAGTGCTGTTACTACTGTTAAAATTGATGGAGTAATGCATGAATTTCAAAAAATTGAAGGTGTTGTTGAAGATGTTACAAGTATTGTACTTGCGTTAAAAAAACTAGTTGTAAAAAATCATACTGAAGAAGTTAAAACTTTAAGACTTACAAAATCAACTGAAGGACCTGTTACTGCAGCTGATATTGAAAAGAATGCTGATGTAGAAATTATGAATCCTGACTTAGTTATTTGTAACTTAGTTAAGGGTGGTAAAATAAGCATGGAAATGACTGTTAATAATGGTCGTGGATATGTTCCTGCAGCTGAAAATAAAGCTAAACTTACTGAAAATAAAATTGGTATTATCGCAATAGATTCTTCATATTCACCAATTGAACTTGTTAAATATGAAGTATTAGATACTCGTGTTGGTCAAGATGAATCATATGATAAATTAGTTATGGAAGTATCAACTAATGGATCTATGTTACCAGAAGAAGCTATGGCTTTAGCGGCTAAAATCTTAATTGAACACTTTAATATAGTTGCTGATTTAAATTCAATAAGTGATATTACAGGTATAATGCAAGAAAAGAAAGTTGATAACATGACTAAGACACTTGAAACTCCAATTGAAGAAGTAGAATTCTCAGTTAGAGCTTACAACTGTTTAAAAAGAGCTGGTATTCATACCGTTCAAGATTTAGTTAATAAAAAAGAATCAGAAGTTACTAAGATCAGAAACTTAGGTAAGAAGTCTCTAAAAGAAGTTCTTGATAAAGTTGCTGAATTAGGACTATCATTTAAGGAGTAATAATATGAAATATAGAAAATTAGGAAGAGAAACAAGAATTAGAAGAAGCATCCTTGCTGGTTTAACTAAAGATTGCTTAAACTATGGTTATGTAGTTACTACTGAAGCTCGTGCTAAAGAAGTAAGAAAATTTGTTGATAAAATGATTACATATGGCAAAGATGGATCATTAGTAGCTCGTCGTAAAGCTTTAGCTTTCTTACATAATGACAAAGATGTTGTTAGTAAAGTATTTGATGAACTAGCAAAAACTTATGAAACAAGAAACGGTGGTTATACAAGAATCATTAAACTTAATGAACGCCGTGGTGATGATGCTCTACAAGTTAGACTTGAATTAGTAAAATAGGTTAACAAATATTGTTAATCTTTTTATTTTGTTATATAATTAAGATATGGAGGTAATAAAAATGAATGAACAATTAAGTGTATTAGAACAAAGCATAAGAGAGTTAAGAGAATCAATGCTTATTAATAGTTTAACAAATATTGCAAGTAGTGAGATATATCCCCTAGAAGTTAGACAAGAAGCTGCAAGAAGAGTTCAAACTCTTTTAGGTTTATTTGAAACTCAAAATTTTGTAGAAGAACCAGAAAATAGTTTACCAAATAATATTCTTAGCTAACAGTTGACAAATAGTAACTGTATGTGATATATTATATATGCAAGTAAAAAATGGTAATACATTTTTATACGGGAGGCGTCTTGTGAGGTCACCCTAATTTTTATTTTTTGATATAAAACCGATTCTTTGGGAATCGGTTTTGTGCTTATAAAATTTATTAAAAGTGAACGATTTCTCTTGCACTATTTTACTTTCTGTGATATTGTAGAATCAACACACTCAGAAAGGAGGATAAAAATGCTAGATGAAATTACTTTAAAACCAATGTTAACTACATCAGAAATGATTGAACATTTAAAAGAAAAAAATATTAAATTTGAACAAATGAGTGAAAAAGAAGCATCTAAATATTTAGAAAATAATAATAATTATTTTAACCTAACTGCTTATAAAAATAATTTTGAAAAGAAATATATTAATAAAGAGTTTATTGATGAATATGTGGACCTAGATTTTGCTTATTTAAAAGATTTATCAATAATTGATTTTAAATTAAGACTATTACTCTTTGATATGATTGTAGATATTGAACATTATTTAAAACTTAAAATATATAAAAATAATGATGTATTAAAATCTTTTTATTACTATTTTCAAAAGATAATAGAAACAAATTATAAAATTGCAAAAAAATAGTGAAAAGCAGTTGACAGATAGTAGCTATATATGATATATTATATATGCAAGGAAAAAATGGTAATACATTTTTATACGGGAGGCGTCTTAGTGAGGCCGCCCTTATTTTTATTTTTTAATATAAAACCGATTCCATTTGAGAATCGGTTTTATGCTTATAAAAGAGGGTGTAAATAAATGAAGTGTAGTGGAAGTATTAACAGAAAACCCTTATTATATAAAACTGGTGTAGAATATGGAGATTATACAGTAAATCATGTTCAAGGTTGTTTTCATGGTTGTCTTTATCCGTGTTATGCTATGATGATGGCTAAAAGATTTGGTACTGTAAAAAACTATGATGAATGGATTAAACCTAAAGTAGTTGATAATGCAATAGAATTATTGGAAAAAGAATTACCAAAATTAAAAGATAAAATCAAAAGTGTTCAATTATGTTTTACTACTGATCCATTTATGTATCAATATGAAGATATAAAAGAACTATCAATTAGTATTTTAAAATTAATTAATAGCTATAATATTCCTTGTACTGCTTTAACTAAAGGAGTATTACCAAAAGAACTAGTAGATTTAAGTAAGGAAAATAGTTATGGTATTACTTTAATTTCTCTAAATGAATCATTTAGAGAAACTATGGAGCCCGGTTCTGCTCCATATAAAGAAAGAATAGCTAGTTTAAAATATCTTCATGATAATGGATGTAAAACATGGGTTAGTATTGAACCTTATCCAACTCCAAATTTTGTAGACCAAAATTTGGATGATATCTTAAATGCTATAGCATTTACAGATAAAATTATTTTTGGTAGGTTACATTATAATAAAAAAGTATCAGAATATAAAGATTATAAAAATAATATAGAATATCATATTAAAAATAAAACAATAACACCATAAATATTTGTTTTTACACTTGTTTGAAAAAGTGCCTCGAATTTCGACCAAAATAACTCAAAAGTCCCTCGAATTTCGACCAAAATGTTGATTTTTTGGCGTACTTCTGGGAAATATTAATTATGTATAATAATTAATATTTAATCCATATTATATATGGAGGAAAATGTTTATGAAAAATGCACAATGTGATAGTTGTAAGGATGCCAAATTTGGAGTAGCTTATATTGATCCAGATAGTGGCATATTATGTAGTAAAATTGATACAGGTATGGAACTTCCTAAGGGTAAGAAAATACTTGCTCCAAAAATATGTACTAAATGTGGAACAACAGAATGGAAAACTATTGATAATTAAAAAAACACTAGATTTGCTTTAAAATCTAGTGCTTTTTAATGTTGTTTCACATTTTCCGGAGCTTTTTGGCTTTATTTTTCACATTTTCCGGGCTATTTTAAAGCAAAATTTCACATTTTCCTTAAATTTAAATATAAAATTATACATAAAACAACTAGAAACGCTTGTTTCTAGTTGTTTTATGAATTAACAGTTTCTTTGTTATGGTTAAATACATCTATAACACTTCTAACTTCCATTCTAAGTTCATCTTCTTCTATAAAGAATTCAACTATATTTAAATCCATTGCATCAGCTATTCTACCAAGAATAGCTATAGTAATATGTTTATTTCTATTATTATTTTCAATATCACATATATATTGGCGAGATACTCCAGATATATCTGCAAGTTCCTGTTGAGTTAATTTTTGTTCTAATCTAAACTTTTTAATATTAGCTCTTACTATTTCATAATAAAATTCATCGTCATGTAAATATAATGTATCTTTAATCATAATGTATCACCTAAATCATATTTTCTTCAAAAATCATTAATTTTCATATAGCCTAATAGCGTCATTTATGATATTATATATATAGTAGACAAGAATCGACAAGTTTTTCAAGAAAAGTTTGTTATAATCTTGTCTATGAAAGGACATGATATTGTGAAAAATAAGAAAAAATTAATATTAATTGGAGTAATAGCAGTAATACTAGTAGTAGCATCTACTGTTACATTATCACTAACTTTATTTAAAAGTAGTGATAATGAAATAGTAAGTAATCCTAAAAGAGAAGTAAATAATAATAACTTCTTAACACTTATGATAGAACAAGAAGATGGCTCTTATCAAGAAAGTACATCTAATACCTGGCCAGATGGTAATTATGTATTTAACAAAGAACTATCTCGTTGTGAAAATGGTGGAGAATTAGATTGGGATAGAGAAACTAATAGAGTTATATTATATTCTAATAAATCTGATGGATGTTATGTTTATTTTGATATGTATAATTCTGTTCAAATAACAAATGTAACAACCAGTACAACATATAATAGTGTAACTTTAACAGTAGCAAGTCAAGCAGGAGAAAATGAAATAGAAACATATTACTTTACCAGAAATGATAGGGCATCATGGGAACAAAGTAGTAGTAATACCTATACATATAGTGGCTTAAGTAGTAATACCGAATATAATTTTAGAGTATATGCAGTAGATACAGAAGGATATCCATCAAATGAATATTCCTTAAGTGCCACAACAAATGCTTATGAAAATCCAAGAGTAAATAGTGTAACCGCAAGTAATGTAACAAATAATAGTATAACAGTAAGTGTCAATGCAAGTGGAGGAACAAACAGTATATCAAGATACTATTATTCATCAAATGGCGGCAGTAGTTATACAAATACTACAAGTAATAGTTATACATTTAGTGGCCTAAATGCCGGACAAACATATGATATAAGAGTATATGTAGTAGATACAAACGGAATACAATCCAATGTATACAACTTAAGTGTTCAAACAGATGATACAGTACTACTAGCCGATTACATCAAAGGCTTATATACAAGCCAAGGAACAAATGGTCTATATTATCACAACAGTAGTTTAGCAAATGGAGCAGGGGACAACTCCTACAGATATGCCGGAGCAAACCCAAATAACTACATTTGCTTTGGATCAACAGCCAGCACCTGCCCAGATAGCAACCTATATAGAATCATCGGTGTATTTGGAGATCAAGTAAAACTAATCATGGCGGATTATTCAACAACCAGTCAAACAGGTACAAGTGGAGCATATTATAATACCTATAAAGGAGCAGGATTTAGTACAAGTTATTATAAAGGAGATCAAAGTGCATCCTCAATAGGAGTATACAACTGGAATAATAGTACAAGCACAAATACCTGGAGTGAATCAAATTTAAATACAATGAATTTAAACACAACATTCTTGGATACATTTAGTATTGCTAATCAAAATAAAATAGCAGATGCCACATGGTATGTCAATGGATATAGTACAAATAGTGCAACACCAGCAACATGGCATGATAACGAAAGTACGGGAACACCATGGACAGGAAAAATAGGCTTAATGTACGTATCAGACTACGGTTTTGCTGCAAGTAATAGTGCCTGGACCACAAATATGGATTCATATAATAGTTCATCAATAAAAAGTAATAATTGGATGTACATGGGACTTTACGAATGGACAATTTCCCGCCATTCGAGTAACACTGACTATGCGTACTATGTGAGCCTTTCTGGCCGTGTCAGCAACAACGGCGTGTACCGCAACTATGCGGTGCGCCCGTCCTTCTATCTGACATCTTCGACAACCTATGCATCGGGCAGTGGCACAGCCACTGATCCGATCCGGTTATCATAGATTGGATTTTATCATAGATTTTAAAGAGAAAGCCTTTATTTATGGGACTTTCTCTTTTTGTT
>CALVYM010000008.1 GCA_944372205.1 uncultured Bacilli bacterium | reverse complement strand
AGACAAAAGTTTTATTGTAAAGTAAACATTAATTTCATGTAAGTAGTTTTTTAAAAAAGCAATATGTGGTATAATTATATAGGTGATTTATTTTGTTATATCCAAACAACATTAAAAAAGATTATCAAAAAACTACAACATATAGTAATCGTGGTATGGATTTAGAAGATATAATTGAAAGTACTAATGAATACTATAGAAATAATGATATAGCATATATTTATAAAAAGCCAACTCCGATTGGAGTTACAAAAGTTGCGTATAGTAATAAAGGAAAAAGAATACAAGATGGTTATTATAAAAGTCCATCTACCCTAGATTTTAATGGACTTTATAAGGGATATTATATTGAATTTGATGCTAAAGTTACAGAAAACAAGACATCTTTTCCAATAAGTAATGTTCATCCTCATCAAATTAAACATATATATAATATAAATAAACATGGAGGTATAGTTTTTTTAATAATTATGATGAATAATAAATATTTTTTACTTATGGGTACTACTTTCTTAGCTTTTTTAAATAATAATGAAAGAAAAAGTATTCCATATAAATATTTAGAAGAAAATGCATATGAAATTAAATTAAGTTTAAAAGGATTAGATTATTTAAAAATAATTGATCAATTTATGGAGGATAGATAATGAAAAAAATAAAAGTTGGTAAATTAAAAGTTAAAAAGACAAAATTAAAGACAAATACAAATACTAAAAATACTAATAAACCAAAGAAAAAAACTAAAACTATTATATTATCAAGTTTATTAATACTTGGTATTGCCGTAGTTTCCCTTATTTTAGTATTCGCATTATATATTATTATTTCATCACCAAATTTTGATAGAGATGAACTTTATTCAAAAGAATCAACTGTTCTTTATTATAATGATGGAGTTACAGAACTTGCTAGAATTGGAGCAGAAGATAGGGTTTTAGTGAGCTATGATGAACTGCCTCAAGTATTAATTGATGCTCTTATTGCAACAGAAGACTCTAGATTCTTTCAACATAAAGGTATGGATGTTGCTAGGTTTATTAAAGCAGCATTTGGTCAATTATTAGGTAATAGTTCTGCTGGTGGAGCATCCACTTTAACCATGCAACTTGTAAAAAAAGTTTATACCAATTCAGAAGATGAAGGACTCGCTGGTATAATTCGTAAATTCACTGATATATATATGGCAATTTTTAAAATAGAAAGCAACTATACTAAAGAAGAAATTGTTGAATTTTATGTCAATACCATGTGGTTTGCGGGAGCATCAAGTATCAATTCAACAGGAATTTATGGAGTTGAACAAGCTTGCCAATATTACTTTGGTAAATCCGTATCAGACATATCTTTAGCTGAAGCATCGATTATTGCAGGTATGTTTCAAAATCCTTATTTATATAATCCCTATTCTAATCCTGAAGGTGTAAAAAATAGACAAAAAACTGTTTTAACATTAATGGTCAACCATGGTTATATTACTGAAGAAGAAAAAAATACAGCTTTAGCAATACCAATTGAATCACTATTAGCTTCACAAAATTCAAGTAATTCCTCTAATCAATCAGCAATTGATTATATAATGAATGATGTACAAAACAAAACAGATAAAGACCCATTCTATGTACCAATGAAAATCGTTACTACAATTGATCAAGATGTTCAAGAAGTATTAAATAAGCTAGAAAGTGGTGAGTTGTATGAATTTCCTAATGATTCAATTCAAGAAGGAGTGGCAATAACTAGTATTGAAGATGGTTCAATAGTGGCCCTATCTGGTGGTAGAAATTATACTGCACTAGGTACAAACCGAGCAACTATTAGAAGACAACCAGGTTCAACTGCTAAACCATTATTTGACTATGGCCCTTATATTGAGTATTTAAATGGTTCACCAGGTACATACTTCTTAGATGAACCTTACACTTATAGTAATGGTACAGCAATTAATAATTCCGATAGAAAATATCAAGGATTAATCACTATGAGAAGTGCTTTGGTGGGATCAAGAAATATCCCTGCCCTAAAAGCTTTCCAAGCAGTATATGATGAAAATCCAGAATATATATCTAATTTTGTTCATAGTCTGGGAATTAATTACGGAGCAGACCTTTATGAATCAGCCTCAATCGGTGGTTTTGAAGGAATATCTCCAATTGAAATGAGTGCCGCCTATGCTGCATTCGGTCGTGGAGGTTACTATATTGAACCATACTCATTTACAAGAGCTGAAAATGTAACAACTGGAGAAGTTTATGAATATAAATATGAACAAAATAGAGTAATGAGCGAAGAAACTGCTTATATGATTACAGATATGTTAATTTCTGCAGCAGAATCTGGTGTTGGTGGAGTTTCAGTTAGTGGTACAGATATAGCTGCTAAATCAGGTACATCAAATGTCGATAGAACCTGGGCGGAAAATAACGGTGTTCCAACATCAGCAACTAGAGATGCTTGGAATGTTACCTATTCTCCTGAATATGCTATTGCTCTATGGATTGGTTATGATAGCACTTCAAAAGATAATTACTTAACTGTATCAGTTGGTAACAGAGTTCGTGCTGGAGTAATGAAAGCTGTTGGTTCACAAGTTTATTCTAAAAATCAAACCTTTGATCAACCTAGTGGAGTTATTGCTGTTGAAATTGAAAAAGAAACTTTTCCATTACAACTTGCTAGTGAATATACTCCAGAAGATATGAGAACAACAGAATTATTTAAAGAAGGTACAGAACCTACTGATGTATCAATAAGATATCAAAAATTAGATACACCAACCAATGGCAAATATACATTTGATGGTACAACATTAAACTTAAGTTGGAATGCTATTAAAACACCAGATGCTATTAATTCAGCATATTTACAAGATTACTTCAATACTTATTATGGTAATCAAGCAAGTAAATATTACGAACAAAGATTAAGTTACAATAATTCATACATAGGTTCAGTAGAATATAAAATTTACAAACAAGAAAACAATGGTACACTTACTTTAGTAGGACAAACATCTAATACAAATTATACTCTAACTCCTACAGAAACTGGTGAAGTTACTTATGTAATAAAAGCATCTTATTCTATATTTACTAATAATGCATCAGATAATTTAGAAATAGAAGTTAATCTAGGAATGGATTCTAATGTTGATGATATAATTAATCCAAAACCTGATGATAACGATGATAAACCAAATAAGCCAACAGAACCAGATGAAAAACCAGATACTGGATTAGAATAGAAAAATCAAGGAAACATATCCTTGATTTTTATTATGCAATTTCAACTATATAAACTCTATTTATTATCTATATTTTTTAAATATTTACACTTATAAAATGGACAATTATTACAATCTGGATTTTTACTTTTACAGATGTATCTACCAAATAAAACTAATTGATGATGTACTCTACTCCATTTATTTTTAGGAAAATATTTCATTAAATCTTGTTCAATAATAGACACATCCCCGCTTTTAGTTAAACCAAGACGAAAAGACACTCTTGTTACATGGGTATCTACAGCAATAGCAGGGACATTATATATATTTGATAAAACTACATTACAAGTCTTTCTCCCTATTCCAGGAAGATTTTCTAAATAAGTTCTATCATTTGGCACTGTACCATTATAATCTTCTACTAACCTTGTTGCTACTGTTTTTATATATTCAGCTTTTCTTTTATATGTTCCAACTGGATATATAATTTTTTCAATATCCTTTAATGATGCATCTTTTAAACTAAAAATATCATATTTAGAAAATAACACTTTGGTTACTTCATTTACTCTTTTATCAGTTGATTGAGCCGATAAGATGGTGGCAATTAAAAGCTCATAATCTTTATTATATTCAAGCTCACATCTAGCAATCGGATATAAATAATCTAATTTTTCTAATACTTCCTTACTTTTCATTTAACCAATCAAAATTTAGTATACTTGTTTCAAATAATTTATCTTCTCTAGCATCATCATTAAATCTATTATTAACTTCATCTATTGTTTTATAACCTTTTCTATTCCATTCATATAAAACTTTATCAATATATCTTAAACTACATACCCCATTATAAACGGCTTCCTTTAAGGCTGCAATAATTATATCTTCACTAAAACCTTTATCAATCCAAGCATTAATTATTTCATAATCCATGGCAGATAAAGTTTTACCAAATTCACTTTCAAATACACTAAATATATCCTTTCTACTATTTTCTAATTCCTTCTTTTTATTATCACTTTTTATTTCATTATAAAAATTATCTAAACTAACTCTTTCAACTACTTTTCCTTCATCATCTTTTTCAGCTTTAACCTTTATTAATTTCTTACTCATTAATTTAGAATAAGCTTCTAAAATTTTATCTTCACTCATAGATAAAGATTTACCAATAACCTTAATATTAAAAATAGAATCAAAAGAGTTATCAAAATACATTAAAAGTAAAAATTCATTTAAAGATAAATCTTGTTTTAATGCCTCTTTAATAAATATACTTTCTAAAACAAACTTTTTATTATCTTTAAACATAATTTTCACTTCCCTTTTAATAAATATTTAGTTATATCCCCTTTTTTATTTTTCAATTTATTATGTAATATTAATTCTTTTAAATCTTCATACACAATATTAATATCTTTACCAAAAATATTTAACAAATCACTAATTTCATTACCTTTAATAGCAATATCACTACGATCTTTAATAGGTAATTTCTTATACATACTACTAATTTTTTTACTACTTATATTCATAATCATACCAGCAATTAAATTAGTATATAAACCGTATTTATAAAGTGTATCATTATTTACAGTGCCATAATTTATTATCTCGGTAATATTTATTATATTGCTTTTTTCAACATTTGTAAATGGGATATTAGAAATTTTTACTTGAACCCACATACCTATAATATCTTTTGTATAAACTACATCTTCATATTCTATTCCTAATTCCTCACTTATTTTAAATTCATCACATAATTTTAGCCCCTTTTTAAAGTTAGGACTCATTAATATTTTACTAAATTCACTTTTTATCCTATCTTTAGATAAAGTACTAACTAACTTATATTTTTTCTTTATTGCTTTTATTAATTCTTCATCTAAATCAAAATCAAGTACTGTTGCAAAACGAATAGCTCTAAGTATTCTTAAAGGATCTTCAACTAATCTAAATTCATTATCTCCAATCATTTTAATAGTTCGATTATTCAAATCATTAATACCATTTAACAAATCAATTATTTTACCATCTTTATCCATACATATAGTATTAATAGTAAAATCTCTTCTTAACAAATCTGTTAATAAATCATTAATATATTCTACTTTCATAGGTCTTCTTTTATTATAGTGTGAATCTTTTCTAAAGGTAGTGATATCAATATTATAGTTATCTATTATAAGTTTAGCACCACCATAATTATTGGCACAAATATTAAAAATATTATAAATATCTTTAGGTAGAGCAGTAGTAGCAATATCTACATCATAACTTTTAATTCCTAGTAAATAATCTCTAACATAACCTCCAACAAGATAAGCTTCATACTCTTTATTTAACTTATCAAGTACACTTTTTATAACTTTATCCATATTATCCCCATTTAATTATACAACACTTTTAATATATTTAATATCAATTAAAAGAAAAAACAATCATTTTTTTGATTGTTTTACACTCCCATAGTAGTCGTTTCTGGTAAGGTTGAGCCACCATCAATTATAATACCTTGACCTGTAATATAACTAGATTCACTACTTCCTAAAAACGCTACTAATTCACCAATTTCTTCGGGTGTTGCAAGTCTTTTTAGAGGAACTGCACTAGCTATACCTTCAATTACACTATTAGGATCTTCTGGATTACTATCTTTGGCCATATTATCAACCATTGGTGTATGAATATAACCTGGCATTACCGCATTAACCCTTATTTTTTTAGGCGCTAGTTCTGCTGCCAAAGCTTTAGTAAATCCAAGTACAGCAGCTTTACTTGTAGCATAAGCGACTTCTCCTGGATCAGCTACATTTGGTCCAGTTACACTAGACATATTAACAATAGCAGAGCCTTCTTTTAAATATGGAAAAGCACATTTAGTGACATTCCAAGTACCTTTGATATTAATATCAAAATGATAATCTCGTTCTTCATCAGTCATATCCGCAAAAGACGCAAGCTTACAAACACCGGCGTTATTAACTACAATATCAAGAGAACCAATTTTTTCCATTGCTTCATCAAGAGCCACTTTGACATCATCAACATTTCTGATATCAACATGACTAGCTAAACAATCATCACTATTCATAGTAATAACTTCTTCGTCATAATCAAGAACAATTACCTTAGCACCATATTTTAAAAATACATCTACTATACCTCTTCCTGCTCCTTTAAACCCACCAGTTACAAGAGCAACTTTACCTTCTAATTTCATTTTTTAATCCTTCCTTTCATAGACAAGATTATAACAAACTTTTATTAAAAAAATTGTCGAACCATGTCTACTATATATATGATATCACAAACGACGCTGTTAGGCTATATAGAAATTGGTATTTTTTAAAAAATATATAGATAGAAAATTGCTATAGCTATTAAACTTATGAAATAAGACATGATTAAAGGTAGCTAATTTGCTACCTTTTCTTTGTCACTGATGCTTTATATATTTCTTTAATTGAATTACTTAGAGCATCACTAAATTCTTCGTTGCTTTGATTTATATTTAAACCTTCAAGTAAAGCTCTTGAAAAACTTGCTATCATTTTTTTATTCTCTTTTAATTTGCTACAAGCAACTTCTCTTGAATAACCTCCAGATAAAGCCACTATTCTTAATACATTTTTAGGTGTTAAAAGTGGATTATAATAATTTGGAACATCTGGTAAAGTTAATTTTATTATTACATAATCTTCTTTTTTTAATTTATATAAATTTTTTAATAATTCTTGTCTTAAAAATGATTCAATTAATTTTTTATTCTTAGCATCAATACTAACTTCTGGCTCTATAATTGGAATTAAGCCTTTAGCAATAATAATTCTTGCTAACTTAAATTGTTGTTCAACAACTTTCTTTATTCCATATTCATTATATTCATTTATTACAGAACGCATTTTTGTACCCACAATTCCATAACTAATAGCTTCATCTAAGACTTCATCAAGATTAGGAATATCTTTAAGTATTCTTACCCCATCACATTCATCTTCTAGGCCAACATCTATTTTTAAAAATGCATATATTCCTTTGTTTTTTAAATATTCGACAGTATTTATTCCATCTATATCTCTTTTCATAGTATCATAAAATAGAATTGCCCCAATAATAGAATCCGAATTAAATGCAGCATTACTAATAATTCTTGAACGCATCTTATGAATATAGTCAAACATTACTTCATCACTAGTTATTTCTTTTTCATCTACTCCATAATTAGCTAATGTCTTTTTACTAGAACCTCCACTTTGATCCATAGCTGCAATAAAGCCTTTTTTAGTTTTTAAATCTTCAATCATTACTTTCTTACCTCTCTTTTTATTAATTTAGCATGAAGTACTACTCTTTCTTCATCATTATAACAAGTTGATAAAGTAAGAATTTTATCTTCTGCACTAAATTCAACATTAAAATCATATTGACTTCTACTTTTTAACATATTAATAAAATCTAAAAAATCTGTATCATTACTAAATTTAACTTGTAAGTAATCACTAGTTGTAGGTATATGATAAACACTAAATACTTGCCATAATGTATTTTCAGATTCCGTTGATAATTTTACTACATGATTATTTATATCATTAAACCAATCACTATTAAAAATATTTTTTAAAGAGCCAAACATAGTACCATTAAGTCTTCCATGAGCATAAATAATTGTATTTTTATCAAGTTCACCTATATTATTTCGATAATCTAAATATACCCAACCTGCTGAATTATATTCTTTATTAAAATCTCTTTTTAAATAGTAATTATTATCACTTGTTTGAACAAAAGGATAATTAATATTTGTACCACTTACTTGAAGCCAACCTTTAGTATCGCTATTTATTTCCATTAAATTAGAAAAATCTACATTTATTAAATTCATTTTAATATAATCCCAATACGGATTACTATCATTTTCCTCTTTTGGAGGATTAACAATCTCTGTTGCATCAGTATCTTCAACTTCTTCAATTACTACATTATCAGCAATTAACTTTATTTGCTCATATGTTTTATCAGAATCAATTTTCCAAGCTAGTATTTGATAACCGGAAAATGAGGCAATACCTAAACAAATTAAAAATATACAAAATACCACACATTTCATCAAAGATAGCTTTTTTTCAACTATTCTTTTTTGATACATTTTTTTCTTGGCTTTTTCGGCCTTTAACATTGGCAGTATTACTTCATCTATATCATCTGGCATCAAGTATTCTAATAATTTATCATTTTTACTCTTCCCCATATAATCACTACTCTTCTAAATTCAAAGTTATTTCTTTATTATTAACATCAACTGTTCTATAGGTTACCCCACATTTATCAAATAATCTTTTTGAGGCGATATTACCTTCAGTACCATTATATTTATCACTTAAATAAACTACTTCTTTAATTCCACATTGAATAATTGCTTTGGCGCATTCATTACATGGAAATAATGCTACATAAATGCGTGCTCCTTCTAAATCTCTTCGGTTACCACGGAAATTTAGTATAGCATTTAATTCCGCATGGCAAACATAAAAATACTTAGTATTTAGAGCATCTCCTTCTCTATCCCAAGGAAAATCACTATCAGGAAATCCATTCGGAGTACCATTATAACCAATTGATAAAATACGGTTATCATCACCAACTATACAAGCTCCAACTTGCGTTGATGGATCTTTACTTCTTAGTGCGGATAATTTAGCAACTCCCATAAAGTATTCATCCCAAGATAAATATTCTTTTCTTTGTTTATTGATGTTTTCCATATTCACCACCACCCTACTAATTATTGTATCAAAATATTGAAGTAAAATCTATGGTTTATAGTAATTTTTACTAAATTGCATCAAACATATGAAATAATTATAAAAAGGAAGTGATTTTATGGCAGATGTTCTAAAAATGCAATTTAACAATCTTAATGATTTTGAAAAAAAACTTTATGACTTTAAAATAATTTTTGCATATCATTCTGGAAAAATTGAAAATAATAAGATAACATTTCATGATACTAGAGATATTTTTGAAAATGGTAAAGTTACAGGATACACTGGAGATTTAAAAACTTTATTTGAAATAGAAAATCAAAAAACTTGTTATGAATTTTTGAAACCTTATATACTAGAGAAAAAAGATTTAGATATTACTTTTATACAAAAAGTGCAATATGAATTAAGTAAAGGTACATATGATGAATATCGGTATAATATAAATAAAGAAAAACCAGGGAAATTTAAAAGACACGACTATGTAACAGGTGCAAATGAGATTGGTAGTAATCCAGAAGATGTAGAAAAAGATTTAAAAGAACTACTTAATGAATTAAATAATACTAAAATTAATAATTATTTTACTGCAGGAGTCTACTTCCATGCTCGTTTTGAGCAAATTCATCCATTTGCAGAGGGCAATGGTCGTACTGGTAGAACCTTAATGAATTATTATTTCATGATACATGATATTGCTCCAGTTATTATATATAGTGAAGATAAACAAGAATATTATGAAGCATTAGAAAAATTTGATACGCTTGATGAATTAAAAACTTTAATCAACTTCATAAAAAAAGAACAACTAAAAACATGTGATAAAAAACAAAGCAATAATTCTAAAAACATTAATGACTTTTTAACAGAAGATTAACATATATTTATATTCAAGGGGGAATATAAATGAACACACAAATAATTTATAATAATCCCAATAAAATTTATTATATTTATGATGGAATATATAAGAATAATAAGTTATGCACAAAACTTATTACTGATGGAAATACTTTTAAACGAGATTATACCGATGATTTAATAAAATATTTCATTGATAGTCCTGATGAAAAAAGTATTAGATTAGATGATGGTATTATTTATGAGGTCATAGTAACAGATGCAAATTATGTTATAATTCAAGCATTTATTAATGATAAATTAATAAGTTGTAAAACATATAAAGAAAATAAAAGCTTATTAAAAAGAAAAAAGTAACCATTTCTGATTACTTTTTATTAATTTTTTATAAAATAAAAATGGTGCCTGAGGTCGGACTTGAACCGACATGGTATTGCTACCAACAGATTTTGAGTCTGCCGTGTCTACCATTCCACCACTCAGGCAACTAAGAAAATTATATCATAAAATGTAAAATATTTAAATATTTACTCATAATATTTCTTATCTTTTTCAAAATATAATACTAAATCTATATTTATATCAGTATCTTTAATATATTCACTTAAAGTATCAACAACCATTTTTCCAACATCACTATGTTTATATCCATATATACCTGTTCCTAAACTTGGAAGTAAAACATTTTTATAATTATTGGATTTTATAGTATCAAGTAAATTAAGATAAGTTTTCTTTAATTCTTCTATTGGAAAATCACATTCATAATATTTTGGTCCTTGAGCAAATATAATATCCATTCCTATTTTAAATCCTGGAGTAATACGCATTTCTCCAACAACCATATTAGTAGAAAAATTTTTTTTAATATAATTAGTTAATTCTTTTGATCCTGCTTTATCAAAAATAGCACCACATACTCCTCCACCATGCATCATCGCTGGATTTGTAGCATTAACAATTGCATCATGTCCTTCTAAAATGTTATTACTTGTAATATCTCCAACTAAAATTTGTAAACTACCCAATTTTATCACCACTTTAAGTATATCAAAAAAATTAAGTTTATGGTATACTTAATTTAGGATGGTGATAAAATGTTAAATGATAGTGTTGCTGTAATTACTGGAGCAACCAGAGGAATTGGTTTTGCAACTGCCAAATTATTTTTAGAAAATAATGCAAAAGTTGTAATATTTGGAAGTCGTGAAGAAAGTGTTACTAAAGCATTAGATAAACTAAGCGAGTACAAAGACAATGTTCTTGGAATGTATCCTAATTTAAATAATGAAAATGAAGTAGCTAATGCTTTTAAAAAAGTTGTGGATAAGTTTGGCAAAATTGACATTTTAATTAATAATGCTGGAATTTCTTCAAGTACTCCTTTAGATAATTATACTTATGAAGAATTTAGCAAAATTATGGATTTAAATGTTAATGCTATGTTTTTATGTACTAAATTAGTAGTTCCATATATGAAAGAAAATGGTGGTGTTATTCTTAATACTTCATCAATGGTTTCTATTTATGGACAAAGTGCTGGAGTTGGCTATCCAACAAGTAAATTCGCGGTTAATGGGATGACTAAATCTTTAGCAAGAGAACTAGGTAAATATAAAATTAGAGTTAATGCTGTTGCCCCAGGTGTAATTAATACTGATATGGTATCAAGTCTTCCAAAAGAAGTAATTGCCCCAATTATTGCAGGTATTCCTCTAGGACGTATCGGGGAACCAGAAGATATTGCTAATGCCTTTTTATATTTAGCAAGCCCAATGGCCTCTTTTGTAACTGGCGAAATACTATCTGTTGATGGAGCAGGAAGAGCTTAATGGATAAAAGTGTTTTAAAAGATTTATCTTATGGAGTTTATATAATATCTTCTAAAGATGAAAAAAATTTAGTAGGTTGCGTTGCAAATAGCATTATGCAAATAAATAGTGAAACTATTGCAATAAGTATTAATAAAGAAAATTATACAACTAAAGTAATTAATGAAACTAAAAAATTTGCAATAAATATCCTACCAGAAGATATAGATATCAATTTAATTAAAACTTTTGGATTTAAGAAAAGTAATGAAGTTAATAAATATGCAAATGTAAATTATGAATTAATAAATGATTTACCTACAATTAAAGATTCTTGTGGAACTATATTTTGTGAATATGAAAAATGTATAGAAACATCTACTCATTTAGTAGTACTTGCTAAAATTACAGATGCTACAAAATTAAATGAAAAAGTGCCATTAACTTATAAATATTATCAAGAAAATTTAAAAGGTGGGACTTCAAAATATGCCCCAACCTACCAAGAGGGAGAAAAAACCAAAAAGAATGTCTTTGTTTGTAAAATCTGTGGTTATAGATATGAAACAGATTTAGATGAATTACCAGATGATTTTAAATGCCCAATGTGTGGTGTTGGAAAAGAGTACTTTGAAAAATTATAAGGTACTCTTTTCTATTTTAGAGGTATACCATAAATTAGCTTTGTTTCATCAAAGAATATACTATAATGCGGTGGATAAAATGTAAGTAATGCAAATAAAATATAAGATAAAATTATTAAAATAATAGGAAGTATTTTAATATTTAATTCATCAAGTAATAAAATTTTATAACCAATAAATTCCATAACTATATAAGTTATTAGCATTAATGTAATAGGTATAAACAGATTTTCACCAAATATATTATAAAGTGGTATAAATATAGCTAAATAAAATATAACTCCAAGAATTGCTTTAATAATTATTTCTACATAAAAGTTATTATATTTAATTTTAAATTTTTGCATTAATATTAAACTAATTAAAGAACCAAATATTATAACTCCAAAAATTATTTTCATGTGTTCCCAAATCGATTCATTGACAGGAAAAAATATAGCAGTAACAAAGTTAGGAATTAAATCATAAACAAAATGCCATAAAAAAGATAAGGCAAAAAAGATTACTACATTAATTATTTTTAACTTTTTTAAATTCAAGTATATCACCTATTAAATAATATGCATTAATCCTTTATAATTATCCCTATTTCTTTAATATAATCAATTATTTGTTCTAAAGATAAAGTAATATTTTCTAAGGTATTTATATCACTATCTAAAGATTTTATTTTTGATGTATTTAATAACAAATCCGTAATTTTATTATCTATTAAAGTAATTATATCTATATGAGAATATTTAAAATCACCATTTATTACTTTATTATTAATCAATTTAATTTCTCTTATTTCACATTTATCAAATAAAGATTTATATATTAAATTATCATTAATTGCTAAATAAATTATTAATGTATCACTAAATACAACCTCATCTATTTTACTATCATTTATACTCATGTTAATAATTTTAGAATTATTAAATTTAATATCTTTTAAGTAATTAGTTAAAAATGTACAAGATTCCAATATACAACCATT
The DNA here is from genome assembly GCA_944372205.1 of uncultured Bacilli bacterium. Classification (GTDB taxonomy): domain Bacteria; phylum Bacillota_I; class Bacilli_A; order RF39; family UBA660; genus Onthocola_B. Next base: position 10,641 of record CALVYM010000008.1, on the reverse strand, counting down.
AAATTCAATATTTTTAAAATTAAAACTATTAAATACTATATTTTTGAATGTACATTTATTAAATATAGTATTTTCAATATTATTAAAAGTTATTTCTAGATTTTCATAAATTTGTCCATTATTTATATCAGCAACTTCAAACATTTTCTTCTTCCTTATAAATTGATGTGAATAATTCTTGTTCATCTTCTCCTTTTTCTACTACACTTGGTAATTCTGGAAGATCTCCAAGAGTTGCTAAACCAAAATAATCTAAAAATTCACTAGTTGTTCTATATAAATTAGGTTTGCCGGGTAAAGAGCTTTTACCACTTACTTTAATTAAATCTTTAGCCATTAATTTTCTAATCATATTTATACTAGAAATACCTCTAAGTTCATCTACTTCCATTCTTGTTATTGGTTGATTATAAGCAATTATAGCTAAAGTTTCTAAAGCTGCTTGGGATAAAGTATTAGCGCCCTTAGTAGTAATTAATTTTTGATAATATTCTTTATGTTCTCCTTTAGTTGTAAGTTTAAAGGCATCTCCCATAAAACTAATTCTAATGCCTCTATTCTCTTTACTATATTCTTCCCTTAATTTTTTAAGTAATTCTTGAGCTTCTGTTTTATCAATTAACATAATTTCACAAATATCATCAAGAGTTAGTCCTTCATCACCAACAACAAAAAGTAATCCTTCTAATATTGCTTCTTTATTCATATTTTCACATCTTTTCTATTAATATTTCTCCAAAATTATCTTCTTGAGTTAATTTAATTTCTTTATTTTTGCACATATCTAAAATAGCTAAAAATGTTGCCACTACCATTTCTTTAGAATAATCTTCAAAAAAATCAGTAAATTTAGCAGTTTTTCGTGCATTTAAAAATTCTCTTACTTTATTTACTCTATCTTCTACACTTATTTCTCTTCGCGTAATTTTAGTATTTAATGGTTTTTGATAAGACATTCTTTTTTGTAATTCTAAAAGTGCTTCTTTTAATAAATCTGGATCCATTACTTCATCACTAATTTTTTCTTTTTCAATATACTCAGTTAAATTCTCTGGAACTTTAGTAAAAAATTCACTTCTTTTTTCTTCTAATTCTTTGAATACTCCCGTAATATTTTGATATCTTTCGTATTCAATTAATTTATTTTTTAAATCTTCTTCACTATTAATACTAAATTCACTATCATCTTCTGCTTCAGAATCTAAATTTAGTAATAATCTACTTTTTAAATGAATTAATTCTGATGCCATAACTAAATATTCTGATGCCTCATCTAAATCATCCTTCGGCAAACTATCAATAAATTTTAAATACTCATCAATTATATATTTCGTATCAATTGTATAAATATCCATTTTAGCAGTTCTAACTAAATGTAAAAGCAAATCAAGTGGTCCCTCAAAATCATTGATACAAAGATTCATAAAATCCCCCTTAACTACATTTATATCCTTGAGCTTCTAATTCAAATTTCATTACTTTGGCATCTGTATTAAGTGGATAATAAATATCATTATTAAATGTTCCCTCAATAAGAGTTCTTAAATTTATACTAGTTATAAAATATAAACTAGTATCATCAGTTGTTACGGCTGAACTTATACCACTAATTGTACTATATGTAGCAGATAAAGTTTGATAAGTACTATATAATACACCATAATTAGGATCAGTAATTGGTACTACAAATCTATCCATTATAGAAACAACTTGATTATGATTTAAAGAATAAGTTACAGTTTCATAATCTTTAATACATACTAAACTAGCATTACCAAATTCATCTGCTTCAGCAGTAAACGCTGGATATTCTTCTAAAGATATTTCTAAAAATGCAACTTCAGTAATACTTTCAGAAGTTAATACTTGATACGATACATCAACACTTACTCCAGCTCCAATAACATTATCAGTTACCTTTATTCTTTCAAGCAAAGTATCTAAACCAGCAGCATCAGTATTATATAAATTTAAATAGTAATTATATTCATTTAAATCAACTGTTTCCGTACCACTATTGGTAATTGTAAAAGCTACTGTATTATCAACAACACTAAAATTACTCAATGTTAAACTATCAGTTGTAAAGCTTAAATCAGCAGTTAAAGCATATTTTTGAATTTCAGGAGCCTCTTCATTATCTGAATTATCATCATCTTCTTCATCTTGAGGTGTTACAACTTCATTAGGTATTTCAATATCAAGACCAAATTTTTCACTAACATAAATGGTAATATCAGGTAAATAAATTGCTGCAGCTATAAGGGCTGCAAAGATTAGTATAAGCCAAATAATACTTCCCCGCTTTGCTTTTTTAGTAGCCAAAACCGTCGGCGTTAATTCTTCATCAACAATTACAACTTTTTTTGCCATAATGCACCATCCCGTTTCATTCTCTATTTCAATTATACTATATTTAAAGAATTTTTAAAAGAAAAAATTCTAGTTTTCACTAGAATTCATTGAATCTATTACTTCTAAATAACTTGTTTTTAATGTTTCTTTTTCTTTAGTACTTAATTCATCATAATAGCCATCTAAAACTTCATTAACTATTTCGTGAAATCCTAGCACTGTTTTTTTACTTATCGCAACAAATGTAGGAGAATATAAACCTACATCTCCAGTATCATAACGCATATTATTAGCAAAGTCATTCACATAGTATTCATTTAAAACATCACCCAATATTTCTTTAATTTCTTGATAACTTTCACTACCTTTCTTTATAAGTTCAGTTGGCCAAGAAACACTGTATTCATCTCTAATATCTTTTATATCAACATAATATACAGTATCTATATTTCTTTCATTTAATGCATCAAGCAATACTTCTATTGATTTTCTAGTTACAGGATCAGTTGCATAACCAAATAATATATAAGCATCATCATTTTTCATAATATCAACTATTTCTTTAGCACTCTTATAAACAAATGGATTATCTTCTAAAATATTAACTTCAATTAAATTGCCATCATAATCTCCACTATATTTTGCTCCATTATAACTTTCAAATTCTTGTTTAAACTTTAAAGCATCACTTAAAACTTCATCTTCTTCCTTTGTAAGAATTAAAAACGCACAAAAGCCAATAACAAGTATGGCACATATGCCAATTATTATAAACATTATTTTATTACTTTTCATCTACTACACCCTCATTCATACTATCATAATTACTTATCTTTTACAAGTAATTTTTAGCATTATCAAACTCTTTATCTATTAAAAATTCGTGAATTATTTCTTCTTCATTTTCAACATTTAACTCTTCTATTCTATCAACTCTTAATTTTTCACTAATAAGTATTGCTTCGACCTTTTTAACAGCCTCATCTAAATCATCATTTACAACAACATAATTATAATTATTTATCTCATTAATCTCATTATAAGCAACTTTAAATCTTTCAATTATTTGTTCATTATTTTCCATACCTCTTGCCTTAATTCTTGCTTTAACATCACTCATCGATGGAGCCATAATAAATATAAGTATTGCTTGAGGATACATTTCTTTTACTTGCTTAGCACCTTGGACATCAATTTCTAATATACAATCTTTACCACTATCAAGTATCTTTAAAACTTCCACTTTTGGTGTTCCATAATATGCTCCATATTGAACTTTAGCATATTCCAAAAAGTCTCCATTTTTTATTTTTTCTTCAAATTCATCTTTAGTTACAAAAAAATAATCTTTACCTTCAATTTCATTAGTTCTTTTGCCCCTCGAAGTATAAGAAATAGATAGTGCTACATCATTTCTTTTTTCTAACAACTTTTTTATTACTGTTCCTTTACCAGCACAAGTTGTCCCAGATATAATTATTAAATCCCCTTGAGATCTAGTTTTAATCATATTATTCCTCTTTTCTTTTTTTATTTATTATATCAATATTTTGGATTAAAAAAAAGAAGATTTTAACATCTTCTTAATATTTAGAAAGGAGGTGATTTGATATTTTTCCTAATAAATAATAGAATATCCAATCACACAAAGAAGTAGCTAACTCCTTTGTACTAAATATTATATAACATAATTTAGCAAAAAGCAAATATTTTTTGATATTTTTCGATGCTTTTTGTAATTTTTTTGTAAAATTTAACTATTTTCTCTAATTCTACCCATTTTAGCAGACAATTTTACACTTCCTAACCCGTTTTCTTTTATATAAAAATTACAATAAAAAAGAAGCCTAAGCTTCATTTTTCAAATAATCTATAACATTTAAAGCTGCAATAGTTCCATCATTCATAGCTGTTGTAAGCTGACGAACGTGCTTTTTTCTAACATCTCCTGCAACAAATATGCCAGGGATATTAGTGATGCATTCTTCATTTGATTTAATATAATTATTGCTATCAAGTTCAACTAAATTACTAAATTCTTTAGTCTCCGGTATTTGACCAATTGACATAAATATGCCAGATACATCTAAAGTCTTTTCACCATCTTTAGTTTTAATGACTATTCCAGTAAGTGTATCATCACCTAAATACTTGATAACATTAGATTCATATAATACTTTAATATTATCTTTTTCTAATAATTCATCAATTACTGATGCTTCACCTTTTAAAGTATCTGAACGAACTATTAGATAAACAGTTTTAGCTATACTACTTAAATATATGGCATTAATGATAGCTGAATTAGCCCCACCTATTACTGCAACAACTTTATCTTTGTAAAACGCTCCATCACAAACTGTACAAAAGGATATTCCATTACCCAAAAAATTTTGTTCATTATCTAAATTTAAAGTATTATAATGAGTTCCTGTTGCAATAATTATTGCTTTAGTTTGATATACACCTTCATCAGTAACAACTTCTTTAATTTTCCCATCTTTAATGCTTTTTACTTCTTCAATATCAATTTCTCCACCAAGATTAGTTACTTGTTCATAAAGGCTATCAGCAAGAGTTGCCCCACTAATAGATTTAAATCCTGGATAATTTTCCACTCTTGCTGATGAGGCAATTTTACCACCGATAGATTCTTTTTCAAGTATTTTTATTTTTTTATTTTCGCGAAGTAAGTAGATTGCTGCGGTTAAGCCAGCAGGACCAGCTCCAATAATTATGCAGTCACACATTCTTTGCTTCCTAAATATTTTTTAATATCAGATACATTAGAATATTTTTCTACTTTACCATCCTTTACAACCACTAATGTTGGAGCTTGTTTAATGCCTGTTTTTTTACTTAATTCAGCATTTTTTTCCGCATCAATCACTTCATATTTTACCTTTTTCTTATCAAGTAAACCTTTAGCCACTTTACAGTTTGGACAATCTTTTCTAGTAAATAGCATGATACCATCTTTTAATTCATTTTTTTGACAATCATCATGTGATTCACAGCAACCTTCATGAGTTAAATGGGAATTATTTAAATCATATACTTTACGATTTTTATATTCTTCAGCTTTACCGTCATTCCAGTTTTTAACAGGTCTGTAGTATCCTGTAATTCTACTATAAACTTCGGTTTCTTTACCGCAGATTGGGCAAGTAAATTCTTCACCATTAATATATCCATGAGTTGCACATACTGAATATGTTGGTGATAATGTATAATAAGGAAGTTTATAATTTTCCGCAATCTTTCTAACTAAGTTGGCAGCAGCCTTCCAATCAGTAAGTCTTTCCCCTAAAAAGGCATGGAATACTGTACCAGATGTATAAAGTGTTTGTAGTTCATCTTGAATATCTAAAGCTTTAAAGATATCATCAGTATATCCTACTGGTAAGTGGGAACTATTGGTATAATATGGAGTATGATCTGGTTCGCTCGCAGTTATGATATCTGGATATAATTCTTTATCATGTTTTGCAAAACGATAAGTAGTTGATTCAGCAGGTGTTGCTTCTAGGTTATAAAGATCACCATATTCTTCTTGATAATCACTTAATTTTTCACGCATGAAGTTTAGAACATCTTTAGCAAATTTTTGAGTTTTTTCATGAGTTAAATCTGCTCTTAACCATTTAGCGTTTAGACCAACTTCATTCATACCAATTAAACCAATTGTTGAGAAGTGATTATTAAATGAACCAAGATATCTCTTTGTATAAGGATATAAGCCTTCTTCAAGTAATTTAGTTATTACATTTCTCTTTATTTTTAAACTTCTTGCTGCAACATTCATTAGTTTTTCTAATTTTTCATAGAAATCCTTTTCATCTTCAGCAAGATAAGCAATTCTTGGTAAGTTTATAGTTACAACACCGATTGAACCAGTTGATTCACCACTACCAAAGAAACCACCAGATTTTTTACGAAGTTCTCTTAGATCTAGACGAAGTCGACAACACATAGAACGAACATCACTTGGTTCCATATCACTATTAATATAATTAGAAAAATATGGTGTTCCGTATTTAGCAGTCATTTCAAATAATAATTTATTATTTTCAGTTTCACTCCAATCAAAATCTTTAGTTATTGAATAAGTTGGAATTGGATATTGGAAACCTCTACCATTAGCATCTCCTTCAATCATTACTTCAATAAATGCTTTATTAACCATATCCATTTCTTTTTGACAATCTTTATATTTAAAATCTACTTCTTTGCCACCGATGATACAATTAAGTTCTGCTAAATCATTTGGTACTGTCCAATCTAGAGTAATGTTTGTAAATGGTGCTTGAGTACCCCAACGACTAGGAGTATTTACACCATAGATAAATGATTGAACACATTGTTTTACTTCATAATAATCTAAGTTATCAATTTTAACAAATGGAGCAAGATAAGTATCAAATGATGAGAATGCTTGAGCACCCGCCCATTCATTTTGCATGATACCTAAGAAATTAACCATTTGGTTGCATAATGTTGATAAGTGTTTAGCAGGTGATGAAGTAATTTTACCAGGAACTCCACCAAGACCTTCTTGAATAAGTTGTTTTAAACTCCAACCAGCACAATAACCTGTAAGCATTGATAAATCATGTAAGTGAATTGCCCCACTTCTATGAGCACTTGCTATTTCTTCATCATAGACTTCACTTAACCAGTAATTTGCAGTAATTGCCCCACTATTGCTTAAAATTAAACCTCCGACAGAATAAGTAACTGTTGAATTTTCTTTAACTCGCCAATCAGTAACATTGATATAGCTATTAACAACATCTTTATAATCAAGTAAAGTTGACTTCATATTCCGCATTTTTTCATGTTGCTTACGATATAAAATATAACTTTTAGCAACATCTGCATATCCGGCAGCACTTAGTACTGCTTCAACACTATCTTGAATATCTTCAACAGATACAATGTTGTTTTTTAGTTTTGGTTCAAAATCTGCTGTAACCTTTAGAGCTAGAAAATCAATGACATTATCATCATATTTCCTATCTACTGAATCAAATGCTTTTTTAATAGCACTATCTATTTTGTTAATATCAAAGCTGACAATTTTTCCTTCTCTTTTTCTAACTTTATACATATTCATCCTCCTCCATTTTCACGATAAAGTTCGAATTTCCACATTAGGAAAATCTTTTAAATAATCTTTTATAAACAATAGTTCCTCACGACTAAAGCCATGTAAACTATGATCTATCACAAACTCACTATCTTCAAAGTTTTGCAAATAATATTTAGCATCACCCACAAGCTTGCAAATACTTACGATATCATCTAGACTATGCATCTCTTTAATGATAGTAGTCCGAAATTCATAATCAATTTTACTTCTTTTTAATATTTCTATACTTTTCTTAATATTATCTAGAGCAACCTTTTTGCCAGCGGTAATGTTATATTTATTAAAAACATTTTTAATATCCATGGCCACATAATCAACTAACTCTTCATCAATTAATTCTTGTAACACTTTAGGATTACCACCATTAGTATCTAATTTTACAAGTAAACCTAAATCTTTTATCTTTTTAATAAATTCTTTTAAATCTTTTTGAACTGTTGGCTCTCCTCCAGTGATTACAACACCATCTAAAATATTCTTTCTTAAATTTAGATATTCAAATATTTCTTCTTCATTAAATTCTCCAGTATTAGTTATTGGTATCAAACTAGAATTTTGACAAAAGGGACATTCAAAGTTACACCCTTGAGTAAATATCTCACAAGCAACTTTCCCTGGATAATCTAGTAAAGTTACTTTTTGGACTCCAGCAATATTCATACATTTAACCTCATAACTTTTATTTTAGCACTACTCGCCTTTTTTAGTTCTTCTTCTATTTTTGCTTTATTTTTATTTGTGTTAACAATTAGGTTATATGAACAAATATTTTGATATTTAGCAAAATATTTATATTTTTGAGTTTCATCTAGTTTATTAATATAATTACTAATGCTACCATAACTATCTTTCTTTAGAATATCTAAATTACCATACATTGTTTTATCTAAAGTAAGTAAATGTTTATTTACCCCATTATTACTCTCTTCACTTAAAACAAAATTTAATTTTAAATCATTGGTATATTTTTCTATTCTCTCATTCATGAATTTAACTATCTCTAATCCTAAATCTAATATCTTTTTTTCATTGGTATCATTAAGTAGTGATATACAAGCTTCCATTAACCCCGAAAAACTAATGTTCAAAGTACCATTTCTAAGAACTTTCCGAACTCTTTTTTTATCTTCTAGTTTCCATGTATCATATAATATATTATTATTTAAAATGTAGTTATAATTTTCTTTATAAAGACTAGCTTGCAATTCATATCTTTGAACTAAAGCACTCTTACTAAGTTCTAAACACTCATCTAATTCTTCATAAAAAGATGCCATATCATCTATTTTATATTTAAGACCAAGTCTTGCTAGATTAATAGTTACTGTTGATAATTTAATTTTACCTCGAGCACTATCTTCTCCATTAATATTTTTATTGATAAGTAAAGAGTTACTCAAAGTATCTATATTATCACTATAAGTATTATTATTTAAAAACAACACTATTATATCTAATCTATTATATAATTCATCAATTAAATAATTAAAACCTCCGAGCTTACAAATTGTTGTAATATTTTTATTTTTTATTTTATTTAATACTTGGAAATATATTTCTTTAAATATATTAGATTCATAACAATCACTAGAACTAATACTAATATTTACTTTATTACTAGCAATCTTATATGTTTTTTCATTAAAATATGTTAATAATTCCGTAATATTCTCTTCTAAACTTTTTAAAATATTTTCTATTGTAATATCATATACTTCATTAAATATTTCTCTACTTCTTTCACTTTTTAGAAAATCCATATAATTATCAACATCTAATTTCATTGTTTTTTCATTACTAATTTTCGTTTGCAAAGAAGCAATATCGATAAATTCTAACAATCCACAAACTTTAAAAAACATTTCTAAATTACTTATAAATTTTTGATTAAATTCATAGATCATAATATCCTTATAAATAATATCTAAATCCATGATTGTTTGCTCGCCATACTGCTCTTCTTTAAAGTTATTAATTGCATCAATTATTTTTAATGTTGATGCCGCTATATCGGTATTACTAATAAAACTTAAATCAATTATTGCTGAAGATGTCGTTTTTAGAGCATAAGATTTAATATCCTCAATATATATTCTTCCTTCTTCATGAGCTCTATTATATTTTGATTCCAGTAAATAAGCTCTAGCAAATTCTTGGGAAACTGTTTTACCAAAGTTAAGCATCAAATCAATTGGTTTATTCTCTTGATAATTTTTAGCATTTAACCCAATTTTCTCAACAGCTTTAACAAATTTATGCTGTTCTTTTACCGAGAATGCCTCACGGGATGCCGCTCTTTGCAAGCGATATTCATTAAATCTTTGATATACCTCGTTGTATCCACATTTCTTAAGGGTATTTTCAATAATATCTTGAATGTCTTCAACATTAATGGTCTTTCTTGATTCATAAACAGATACGATATAATCCAGTACTTGATTATATACTTTGTTTATTTTCTTTTCATTATTAGCTTCTTCATCAACACTATCAAAGGCCTGTTTTATTGCTATAGCTATTTTGACACTGTTGAAAGTTACTCTTTGACCACTACGCTTGACAACAACTAAATTTTCTAACACTCCATTTTCTTTCATTTTCTCTACCCTCAAATCCATTATAACAAAGATATAAAAATATGCAATGTTTTTTTTTGACTTTTTTTAAAATATTTTTTGATAATATTATTTTTTCTCTGATTTTTTCCTAAAAAAAACATTTTTCTATATTATATTATATTTTTGTCAATATATGTCAATTAACAATATTTTTACATTTACTTTCACCCCAACCTATCGGGCAGTAAAAATAGCGAAAAACACTTGACTCTCTAGCCAACTTATGATAATATAGTTATTGTCAATGGCGAGGTATATCAACTGGCTAGATAGTTCGGTTCATACCCGAAATGTTGGGGGTTCGAGTCCCTCCCTCGCTACCAATTTTGATTAATTTACTAGGCTTTAAGCCTAGTTTTTTATTGGGAATATCTAAATAGGTATTCCCATCTTTTTTATTTTAAGAATAAATGATATAATTATCTAAACAACAAATAGCAATTTGAAAGTGAGTTGTTGAGATGGAAATATTAGAATATGGTAATCCCAAAAATGAGAAAATCATTTTGATTCACG
>CALVYM010000007.1 GCA_944372205.1 uncultured Bacilli bacterium | reverse complement strand
AGTCTAAAGGACTCTATGAAGCAGAAATGCCTTGTAGTGATACAAGGATAGTCAAAATTTATTTTGACTTTTGTTCTTGCTTTAATAATTCTTTTCCTCTAGCAAACATCTCAATATTTCTAAGCATATAATCGAGTAAACTAGCTTTTTTAATTTCTTTTTTTACAGTGACATCAACTTCATCAATAATATTGCCTTCATTATCTATAATCTCAGCAGAACCAACAATATCTCCAGGCTTAACTGGTGCTTTAATAGTATCAACATTTAAATTAAATTCATAATTACTAACATCATCGGTATTTTTTAGAAGTTCTGTTGCATCCTCTAATAACACAATCTCAGCAAAATTTTCTTTGCCGCCTTCAACTCGCACTTTACCTAAAACTTCATCTTTAGTTTTAATTGTATTTATTTTATAAGTATTAAAGCCGTAGTTAAGTAACTTTACAGTATCACTGCTTCTATTTTCGGTTGAATCTTCCCCCATAACAACGGAAATAAGGCGAAAATCATCTTTTTTAGCAGTAGCTGTTAGACAATAACCGGCACTTTCGGTAAATCCTGTTTTAAGGCCATCAACCCCGTCATAAAACCTTACTAATTTATTGGTATTAACAAGCCAAGTTTTAGTTCCATCATTTTTCTCTAAATATTCTTCATAAATACTGGTATATTCTAGTATTTTTTCGTGACTTAAAAGTTCTCTAGCAATTATTGCCATATCTCTTGCAGTAGAATAATGTCCTTCGCTATCAAGACCATGGGCATTAACAAAATTGGTATTATTAGCTCCAAGTTCTTTAAATCTTTTATTCATCATATCAACAAATGCTCCTTGTGAACCAGCTAGTTTTTCCGCTAAAGCCACAACTGCATCATTACCGGAAGCAATAGCAACCCCCTTAAGTAAATCATGAACAGTATAAACTTCACCAGCTTCTAAAAATACTTGAGAACCTCCCATTGAAGCCGCTTCTTCAGATATAGTTACTTCATCATCCACTGATAACTTACCACTATCTATTGCTTCCATAATAAGTAGCATACTACCAATTTTAGTCATTGATGCAGGAGCAAGATGCTCATCAGCATTTTTTTCATATAAAACCTCACCGGTTGCAAAGTCCATTAATATGGCACTTTTAGCAGTAGGAGTTAAATCATCTTCGGCATTAACAACCATTCCTTGATGTAAAAATAATCCTATACAAAGTAAAATCAAACAAATCTTTTTCATACCAACACCTTAATAATTATTATGAAACTCAAAACTAATTATTACAGATTGATTGCTTAAATACCAAAAATGTTATATAATTTTCATTAAGAAGGACTGAATATTATGAAAAAATTATTATTTGCAACAACTAATCAAAGTAAAATAAATCGTTTTAGAGAAGGACTTTCTAAAAAAGGTATTGAGCTTCTTTCTTTAGATGATTTAAATTTAAATATTGAAGTTGCAGAAAATGGTAAGAATGCTATAGAAAACGCTTTAATTAAAGCAAGAGCATATCAAAATTTAGTAGATATTCCAATTCTGGCTATGGATGATAATTTATTTTTAGAAAATGTTTTTGAAAACTCTCAACCAGGAACTAATGTAAGAAGAGTAGATGGTAAGAGTCTTACTGATGAAGAGATGATTAAACATTATACTAATTTAGTTAAAAAGTATGGAACTGATGGTAAAATCACAGCTCGTTGGGTTTATGGTATTGCTATAATTAATAAGTCCCAAGAATATACTTATACTTGGAGTAAAAGTGATTTTTATTTAGTAAGTAAACCAACTGAAAAAAGAAATGTCGGATATCCTCTTAATTCCATATCAATTAATAAAAAATTAAATAAATATTTTACAGATATGACTGAAGAAGATAAATTAAACTTAGCAGAGGATGAAAGGGATATAATAGATTTTATAGCAAGTTGTATAGAAATATAAGGGAGGTATTATGGAGGCTATTACATTACTACCAGCAGATAGATATGTAATTTATAACAAAACAATTCTAACTGACTTTGATCGTAAAGTGCTTACAACATTTTATGAACCTATCATTGGTCATTTAGCAATAAGTTTATATCTTACTTTTTGGAATGATTTAGAAGAAAATAAACAAATATCAAGAGAACTTAATCATCATCATTTGATGGCTATTTTAAAGTGCCCTCTAAAAACACTTAAGGAAGCTCGCGAATCTTTAGAAGCGGTTGGCCTACTTAAAACCTACTATAAAAGTGGTGATATTAATAATTATATCTATGAACTTTATTCCCCATTATCTCCAATTGAGTTTTTCAATCATCCTATTTTAAATATTGTACTGTATAATAATATTGGAGCGAGTGAATATGAGTATTTAAAAAAAGTATATCAAAAATTAAAAATAGATACTAAAGATTATTTAGATATATCTAAAAAAATAAATGAAGTTTATATGAGTTGTTCTGATTTACCATATTTTGAAAGTGTAGAACGAAGTATTGGTAATATAGATTGTACTGATCAAGTTGATTTTGATTTAATTGCTACAAGTATTCCTAAAGGTATTATTAATGAAAAAGCTTTTAATAAAAAAACTAAAGAATTAATTAATGAACTAGCATTCTTATATAATATTGATTCCCTAAAAATGGTGGAATTAATTCGTAGTGTTTTAAATGAATATGGTATGATTGATAAAAATAACTTAAGACTCGCGGCAAGAAAAATGTATCAGTTTCATAGTGGATCTCTACCAACTCTTATTTATAGAACCCAACCAGAATACTTAAAAACCCCAGCTGGAGATAACTCCATGCGTGGTAAAATTATCCAAATGTTTGAAAATATCAATCCTGTTGATTTTCTAAGGAAAAAATATAAAGGAGTAAAACCCACTAATAGAGATATTAAAATTATTGAGGCCCTTATTATTGATTTAGAAATGCCTCCGGCAGTAGTAAATGTTTTACTAGATTATGTATTACGTAAAAATAATAATCGCTTATCGCAAGCATACATTGAAACTATCGCGGGACAATGGAAACGAGCTGGTCTTAAAACTGCTGGTGAAGCAATGGACTTTGCGGAAAAAGAAAATAAGAGAATGACTAAAAAGATGGATGTACCAAAAACAAGTAAAGAACCAGTTTGGTTTAATACGAAAAATGAAAAAGAAGAATTATCTGAAGAAGAACAAAAAGAATTAGAAACTTTATTTGAGGAGTTTAAATGATGGAAAAAATGAAATTAACATTAAATGAAAAAGTAGAAAGAGAACTAGAGCGTAATTTACAAGAGTCACTAAAAAATCCTGAATTTTGTAAATTAGTTAAAAGACTTAAATTAAATAAAGAATTTACTAAAAAACATAATTCTGAACTAATGGATACAGTAAATGAACTTGCTAATTGTAGTAATTGTAAAGGACTATTTATGTGCAAAAATAAGCTAGAAGGTAATGTTTTATATCCATCCCTTGATAATGATACTTTAAAGTTTATTTATATGCCTTGTAAATATCAAAAAGAATTAATCAAAAAAGAAGAAGAAAAGAAAAATGCTTTAAATGAACTTAAAAATGCACGGATGAAAGATATTGATTTAACAGATAAAAAAAGATTAAAAGCTATAAAATGGTTAAAAGAATTTTATGATAAATATGAAATTGTTAATACTTTAAAAGGCTTATATTTACATGGCTCATTTGGTAGTGGTAAAACTTATCTTATTGCAGCTTTATTTAATGAACTCGAAATAAAAAAACATGCTAATACCGAAATCATTTATTTTCCGGAATTACTTCGCAATATGAAAGAAGACTTTAGTTTAGTAGAAGATAAATTAAATTACTTACAAAATGTTGATATTTTACTAATTGATGATATTGGAGCTGAAAATGTAACAGTGTGGGGTAGAGATGAAATACTAGGTACAATCTTACAATATCGCATGAATAATAAACTTACAACATTCTTTACGTCTAATTTAACAATTGAAGAATTAGAACGTCACTTATCACTTACTAAAGGAAGCGAAGATACCGTTAAAGCTAGAAGAATTATTGAGAGAATTAAACAACTAACAGATGATATTGAAATAGTTAGTGAAAATAGAAGAAAATAAAAAAATATCTTTTATAATTCCATAATTTATGGTATATTAAATATAGAGGGTGTGATATAGTGGAACCATTACTTAAAGATGAAGAAGAAAAATTAGTAGTTGCACCAGATAATAAGTTAGTACCAACAAAAAAACATAAAGCAAAAAAAGAAAAACCACCATTTAAATGGGATAGAAATGTAATTATAACTATTATATTAGCTATATTTATATTATGGTTTTTTGGTAAAAATATTGTTCAACCATTTTATATGGGATTTAAATATTATGATCAAGTACATGGTGAAAAAGAAACTGATTCTGGTGAAGAAGTTACTAATAATGAAGAAGATATTGCTATAAATTCTAGTTTAGTAACTAATACTTATAATAAAATATATATAGATAATTGTATTAATACTGATTTTATTAGAAATAAAATATATAGTAATACTTTAGTTAATAATTTAAATAATATTGAAAAAACAACAATATTACTTAATTATTATAATTATAATTATAATTATAATAATTTAGGTCATGATACATTTACAATTACTTTAGATGAACTTAATAATTTAGGAATATTTATATTTAATGATAGTTCCTTTATATTAGCATCTAGTGGAGTATATGGTAATTATCAATTAACTTATGATGAAGTAAATAATAATTTTACAGTAACTTTATTTGCTCCAGTTACTTGTTTACCCACAATTAACAGGAGTATAACTAAAGCAACTACATTAAACGATGAATTATATATCTATGAAACCGTAAATAATACAAATTATAAATGGACATTCAAAAAGGGTAACGATAACAATTATTATTTTGTATCTATTACCCCAGAATAATATTAGTAATTTGTCTAAATAATAAATTAATATTGTTTTCTAAATAGATTATCTTATAAGTATAATCTATTTTTTTAATATAACTTTTAGTTTTAAGTAAATAGCCATTTTTATAATAAGTAATAATTATTTTATCTTTTGTATAATAAGCATTAATTATTTTATTTTCTAATTCTTGCTTTTCATCTTCAGATAAAATAGGCATTTTTATTTTATTTTTTTCATTCATTAAATTATTTATAACAGTTCTCCCATTCATTAATGAATTAAAAGGCATCCATTTAATCATGCCTCTATCTTTATTCATGATGTCCTCCAATTTTTTGATTTCGTTCAATTGCTGTTGAATCTGGAAGCAAGCTACTAGCTTTAATTAAACTATTTTTCCCAAATTTATTTTTAATTTCATCAATTGCTTCATTTATCTTTTCTTCATTTTCTATTGTATCACTATTCTCAAATAGATTTAATTGTACACCTTTTTTAGGTACTAACCCCCCGCAAGAAATACTTACTTTTCTAATTGGTAAAAATTCATAATATCTATCAAATAACATATTACAATATTTCACAATTTCTTTTGATGTATCAGTTGGAGTATCAAGTTTTAAACTATGATAAAAACCACTGCCAATATCTTTAGAATAACTAATACCTAGGCCAATAACTGTAGTTTGTTTGTTATTGCTCCTTAGTCTTGCACATAATAAATCAACCATTTCACTAATAATTATTCTAATATTTGCTTCATTATAATCTTTAAACAAAACTTGGGAATGACTATAACTTTTATCTTTAGCTTGCATTTTAAAATCACTAATACGACTTAAATCTATTCCATTGGCATGATTCCAAAGCTCTAAGCCCATAACCCCAAATTTATCTTTTAATTTATAAGGATTATACTTAGCAAGATCTCCAACAGTATAGATATTTAATATATTTAAGTTTTTCTCCATTCTAGCTCCGATTCCCCACATTTTAGATAAGGGAGTAATACTCCATAACTTAGTAGGTACATCATCATAAGTCCACTTAGCGATATTATCTTTATGGTGTTTGGCATCAATATCCATAGCAACTTTAGCCAGTAATAAATTTGGCCCAATTCCACAAGTAACAGTAAGCCCTGTCTTATCATATACTTTTTGAATTATTTCTAAAGCTAGCTCATAATCACTTTTTTTATATAATTTTAAATAGTCAGTCACATCTAAGAAGCATTCATCAATAGAATAAACATGTAAATCTTCTGGTGCTACATAATCTAGATAAATTCCTACAACTTCTTTACTCTTTTCAATATATAATTTCATTCGTGGTGGAACAATTGTATATTTAATATTACTTGGTATATCATAAAGTCTACTTCTAGAAGCTACTCCTTGTGCCTTTAAATAAGGTGTAACAGCTAGAGTAATTGCTCCATTTCCTTGATTTTTATTGGCAACAACCAAAGGCACTTTAAATGGATCTAAACCTCGTTCAATACACTCACATGAGGCAAAAAAACTTTTTAAATCAATACACATAATATGTCTATTAGGATACAATTTTTCCATAATTTACCTCCGAACATTTGTTTATATATAAATTATATAACAAATATTCTAATATAACAATTCCTATTTTTGGAAATCTTTTATTAATTTTAAAACATCTTTATCACTAATTTCTAATAAATTAATTAATTTAATAATAGTTTCAAATTTAGCACTTTTATAACTACCATTTTCAATTCTAAATAAATTTCTCCATGAAATATTACAAGCCTCAGCTACTTGTTCAAGTGTTAAACCTTTATTTAATCTATATTCTTTAAACATAATTACCTCCATGACAATTATGTCATTGTAATTTTGATTTGTGTATGTCATAAATGACATAATCATTATTGACTTAAAAGTCAAATGAATGTTATACTATATATGACAATGATGTCGTATATAGTATAGAGTGATTAGTTTGAAAAAGAAAATAGTGTTGATAACATGTATAATATCAACAATAAGTATATTATCAATCATTATCTTTAATAGTATGGATAATAAAGAAAATAATATAATGAAAAACATTGATAAAGATAATCAAATAGTTAAAGAAAACATGATTACAAATATAGAAACCAAAGATAATACTTGGCCGGAGACCGGTTATATATTTAATGATGTTTTAAGTGGTTGTGAAAAAGGCGGAGAACTAGAATATAATTCACAAAATAATACAGTTAATCTACTATCTAATAAATCAGATCAATGTTATGTGTTCTTTGATAAATATGATGGAGTCTGGATAGATAATGTAGTAGTTACTAATGTAACTGGTTCATCTGTTACATTAGATGTAAGTGCTACTAGTGAAAATGGCAACATCACAACTTATTATTATTCATTAAATGATAGTGAAGAATATCAAGAGAGTACAAGTAATATAATAACAATAAATGATTTAAATAAATTAACAGAATATAAAGTTAGCATTTATTGCTTAGACAGCACAAATGCAAAATCTAATATATATGAGCTTAGTATTAGTACAACAGATGAATCAAGACCTGTTATAAATAGTGTTGAAGTAAGTAATATATCCGATAAGGGATTTACATTAACTGTAAAAGCAACAAGTGACATAGAAATAGAAAGATATTATTATATAATTGAAAGTGAAAATATATCTGGAACAAATACTGCAAGTAGTTATATTTTTGACAATCTGAAGGATGGAACTAATTATAACATAAGTATATTTGTTGAAGATATTAATGGCGTTTTTTCTAGTAAATACAACTTAAATGTTACGACCGATAAACTTTCGCTAGTAAATTATATAAAAAGTTTATATAATTCACAAGGATCAAACGATTTATATTATCACAACAATAGTCTAGCTAATGGAGCAGGGGACAAATTCATATAGATATTCAGGAGCAAATCCAAATAACTATATTTGTTTTGGTAGTGATGAAAATTATTGCCCAACTGATAACTTGTATAGAATAATTGGTATATTTGAAAATAATATAAAATTAATTAAAAATATAAGCATTGGAAATTTTATTTGGAATTCAGAATTAGATAATACATGGTTACCTAGCAAGGAAATTTATCCAGATATTAAAAATACAGTTAATAGTACTTTCTTAAGTGATTTGGACCATAAATGGCTTAATATTATAAAAGAACATGAATGGCATGTTGGTGGAATGGATTGGAATTCTAGTTACACAGCAAAGAATTATTATGATAGAGAAATTGGGATTAATTCAAACAATATATTAGATAATATGAAAATAGGCTTAATGTATGTAAGCGATTATGGATTTGCAGCAAGTAATAATTATTGGGATTATTCACTATATAATTATAGTAATACAGACATCAGAGAAAATAACTGGATGTTTATAGATATTTCAGAGTGGACGATATCTAGGTATTATACTCAGGATCGTGCAATAGATGCATTTTATGTTCGAAGTGACGGAAGCTTTAACGGAGCAAATTTTGTTACAGGATATAACAACATTAGGCCCTGTTTTTACCTTAATTCAAATGTTGAATATAGTAGCGGTAATGGAACACAGAGTGATCCTTTCAGAATAAAACTTTAAAAAAATAAATTGCAAAATCTCACGGAATGAAATTATAAAATCTCGCGGAATGAAATCAACAAATCTCACGGAATGAAATTATCAAATCTCGTGGAATGAAATCAACAAATCTCGCGGAATGAAATTATCAAATCTCACGGAATAGTATTGCAAAATATATATAAATATAGTATAATTATTTCAGAAATTTGGAGGTTTTATGACTGGATATAAGAAAAGAATCGTTGATGAGAAAATAAAGGAATATCTTCGTTTATTTGGAGTAGTTTGTATTGATGGACCTAAATATTGTGGAAAAACATGGGCGGGAAGAAATCAAGCCAAAAGTGAAATATTGTTACAATCTAAAGATAATAATGATGAAACAACTAATTTAGCTAATATTTCTCCAAAACTTGTTTTAGAAGGTGAAAAGCCAAGATTAATTGATGAATGGCAAGAAGCAACAAGTTTATGGGATACTATTAGAGCAGATGTGGATAAAACTGGATTAAAAGGGCAATATATTTTAACTGGTTCATCTACTCCTAATAGAAAAGGTATATCTCATAGTGGAGCAGGAAGATTTGGCTATGTGCATATGCGAACAATGTCTTTATATGAGTCTGGTGATTCATCAGGAAAAGTATCACTTAAGGACTTATGTGATAATAATATTAAAGATATAAAAACTGGTGAAGTAGATTTAAAACAGTTAGCATCTTTAATTATTCGTGGTGGCTGGCCAGCAAATTTAGATTTTACAACTGATGAATCAAGAAAAATGGTTAAAGAATACTTAGATTTAATTATTAATGATGATTTAATTCGTCTGGATGGAGTAAAAAGAGATAAACATAAAATGTGGCTACTATTAAAATCACTAGCCAGAAATGAATCTACAACTGTAACAAATGCCACTTTAAAAAATGATATTAAAGAAATTGATAATGAAGATATTGATATAGATACAGTTGCTTCTTATCTAAATGCTTTAAATAAATTGTTTTTATTAGATAATGATGAACCTTTCTCAGAAAATATTCGTTCAAAAGTTCGAGTAAAACAAGCTGAAAAAAGGCATTTTGCTGATCCTTCAATAACTTGTGCTATTTTAAATTTAACAGTTGATAAGTTACTTGGCGATTTACAAACATTTGGATTCTTATTTGAAGCAATGGTTGAAAGAGATTTGAAGATTTATGCAGAATCTTTTGACGCTAAATGTTTTCATTATCAAGATTATCTAAATAGAGAAATAGACTGTGTAATTGAACTTGAAGATGGTAATTGGTGTGCATTTGAAATAAAACTCGGAGCTAACCAAATAGATGACGCTGCAGCTAATTTAATTAAAATAAGAGATGCTATCAAAAATGAAAATGGGAAAGTTCCTAAAGTATTATGTGTCATTTGTGGTATGAGCAGTTATGCTTATAAAAGAGAAGATGGAGTTATAGTAGTACCAATAACTGCCTTGAAAAATTAGTAAAAATGCAATTTTTTGCATTTTTTTTCGTATCTTCGACAAAATCCAACAATTTTTTTAAATATTTTGTGATATAGTGTTTTGCAAGGAGGTTTTGGACATGTTAGAAAAATTAACAACTAAACAAGAAATAGTTCTAACTTTTATTAAGAAATATATTGCTTCCCATGGTATTTCTCCAACTATAAGAGAAATATGTGGTGGTGTTGGCCTAAGTAGTCCATCAACTGTACTAGTTCATGTTGAAAACTTAAAAAATAAAGGTTATTTAACTACTATTGATAATAAATGTAGAACTATAAGATTACTTGTTGATAATGAATATTTAAAAAAATAATTATTGCATAAACATATTTTTATTGCTAGAATGCTTGAATAAATGATATAATTTCCTTAGAGAAGGAAATTGGTGAGTGTATGGAAAAGAAATTAAAGTATAATCCTAGTGACTATCAAAGTTTAGCGTTTTATCTAAAAGATATAGAAAATAAGTATGATGATTATATAAAATCAAATAAGAGTGATATAAAATTAATACTTTTAAAAGAATCAATAAATGAATTAAGAAATGGTTTAAAATCAGCTGTTATTTTACAAGAAATATCTAAAATTGAAGCTGAAGAAATGTTAGATTATTATTGGGAGTTGATAGAATGATAGATATAACAAATTATAAACAAGAAATAAATAATTATGGAGGCTCAGAATTAAAAGCTACTTATATTATTAATGGTGAAAAGTATATGGTAAAAATGCCAGATCCAATTAGAAAAAAAACACTAGATTTAGGTTATATGAATAATCAATATTCAGAATATATTGGTTGTCATATATTTGAATCTGTTGGTATCCCAGTGCAAAAAACTATGCTTGTAAAACTAAATAAAGATGGAAAAGAAAAAGTTGCAGTAGCTTGTAAAGACTTTTTGAATCCTGGAGAAGAACTTATAGAAATATCCAATGTTTCTTTGTCTTTATCTACTGAAAAAAAGTATAAAATATCAATAGAAGATGTATATGAAATAATAAATAAAATGTCTGTAAATTATAAATTAGACGAAAATAAATTAATATCAAATTTTTGGGATATGTTTGTTGTTGATACACTAATTGGTAATACAGACCGCCATTTTGGTAATTGGGGTTTTATAAAAAAAGGTGATATTATTTCATTTGCTCCGGTATATGATTGTGGTTCATCATTGCATCCGTTATTATCTGAAAATGAACAAATCAAATTAATGAGTGATTCTATTGCTTTTAAAAATTCATCTTATAATATTGCTTCAGTATATACGATGAATAATAAGAAAATATTCTATCATGAAATATTTAAAAATCCACCAGTTGCTTTAAAAGAAGCAATTAAAAGAATAGTACCTAAAATAAATATAGAAAAAATTAAAGAAATAATTGCATCAACTGAAGGATTATCTAAAACTCAAAAAGAATATTATTTTAAAGATATATTATTAAGAAAAGAAGAAATATTAGATAAAGCTTATAAAAATTAAAAGTCTCATAATAAAATGAGATTTTTATTATGGAAAAATAAGTAGTTATATGATAAACTAATTATAGAGTACGGGTGTGATATTATGTTTGGTAAAATACTTAAAATTGATAATAACGAAATAACTATTGAAAATACCAGTGGTAAAGCCTTATCTAGTATTATGAATTGTCATTTAGTATTTGAAGATATAGATAGACTAGTAGTGGGTGAACTTATTTATATTGATAAAGAAATAGCTAAAGTTCTTTTAGTTGGTGAAATTAAAAATAATACATTTATTTCTGGAACTATTCAAAAACCTAGTGGAACATCTAATATTAGAATAATTAGTGCTTTCGAATTAGAATTAATAATTGGCAAAAATACTATTGATAAAAATAGATTATTATTAGGTAGATCTGCTATATATAAAAACTTTAATGTATCTGTTGCTTTAAATGATTTTTTTGCAAATCACAGTGCTATTATTGGTAATACTGGTTCTGGAAAATCCTGTGGAGTAGCAAGAATTTTACAAAACTTATTTAATAGTCTTAATAAACCTATAAATTCTCATATTATTTTATTTGATGCTTATGGTGAGTATAAAAAAACATTTTTAAATATACATGAATCAGGTTTAAATTCTGTTTGCCTAACTACTAAAGTAACAGAATCTTTTGAACATCTACTAACACTTCCCGCATACTTTTTAGATGCCGATGATTTAGCTATATTACTTGGAGCAACTACTGCTGATCAAATACCAGTTTTAAGTAAGACCTTAAAATTAGTTCGTATATTTATGAGTAATGACCCTAGAATGAAAGAATATAAAAATGAAATTATTGCATCATGTCTACTTGACATACTAACTAGTGGCAGAAGGTCTAGTCAAATGCGTGATCAAATAATTGCAGTATTGTCGCATTATAATACCGATACTTTAAATTTAGATTCTATAATCCACCAACCGGGATATGATAGAACTTTAAGACAATGTTTACTTATTGATGAACAAGGTAAAATAAATGCTATTTTAGAAGTAACTAAATTCTTACAACAATTTAATAAAGTCGATTTAGATACCATTATTTTTGAAGAAAACCTAGCATATTCTTTAAATGATTTATATTATGCCCTAGAGTTTGCCCTAATTAGTGAAGGAACTCTAAACAATGATATATCTTATAAACAAAATAATATTTTAAAAAATAGATTACAAAATATCATTAATGGTAATGAAAGAGCCATATTTGATGTTGGAAATTATATTAGTAAAAACGATTTTATTTTAAATATGTTTAATAATACGCAACTTATCAACATTGATTTAAGTTACTTAGATGACCGTTTTGCTAAAGTTATTACTAAGCTTTATTCTAAATTACTATTTAATTACACAACTAATCTCCAAAATCGTGGTACTTTTTCAGTAAATATCATCCTTGAAGAAGCGCACCGTTATGTCCAAAATGATTCCGATATTGATATTATTGGTTATAATATCTTTGATCGAATCACTAAAGAAGGCAGAAAATATGGAACTTTACTCACATTTATTACGCAAAGGCCTAGTGAACTATCAACAACTGCCTTATCACAATGTTCCAATTTCATAGTTTTTAAATTATTTTATCCTCGAGATTTAGAAATAGTTCGTAATATGAGTGTAAATGTTGCACAGTCTACTATTGAACAAATTAAATCCTTAAATCCTGGTACAGCTTTTTGTTTTGGCAATGGTTTTAAAATGCCAATTCTAATTAATTTTGAATTACCAAATCCAATGCCAGAAAGTACTAGTTTGAAAATAAATAAGATATGGTATGGTGAAGATGATGCTTGAAGTTAGTTTAAAATCTAGTGATTTGTTATATTTATCCCTTAATTTATTTGAAATACCAAATCCTAAAGCGGTAGTGAAAATAATTATTGGCCTAAGAGAACATAAAGAAAGGTATTACGATTTTATCTCAGAACTTAATAAAAATGGTTTTAATGTTGTAATTAGTGATACCCGTGGTCATGGTAAAAGTGTAAGTGGTACTTATCCTCTTGGGTTTATTGATGATTATCATAAACTTATAGAAGATGAAAAGATTATTAATGATTACATAAAAACTAGATACCCTGGTTTACCTATCTATCTTTTAGGTGATTCTCTTGGTGCTGAAATTGCTCAAGTATATCTGCAAAAGTATGATGCCACCATTAACAAACTCATTTTATGTAGTCCTTTTAGAATAGGAAGACCTAATCCCTTTATTATCAATTTAACTTTAAAAGTTGAAGGCCCTAAGAAAACTAATTCTGCACTGCAAAAACAAATTGGTCTTGATAGATTAGAAGATACTATCAAAGATTTAAGTGCTAGAGAAGTATTTAAAAATGATGAACTTTGTAATTTTTATTATACCAATGGTGCTATCTTTAATTTAGTTAATTTAAATAAAGAATTAGGAAATAAAAAAGCATATTTAAAAAATAATTTAAGTTTGCCAATATTTATGTGTTATGGTGCTAAAGATATAGCATCGGGTAGAGAAAATACTCAAGTTTTAATTAATATTTTAAAAGAAGTAGGATATACAAATATTACAGGTCTAGAATATCCTAATTTGTTTCATAAAATATTATTTGAAGGATATCATAACTTTATTTATAAAGATATTATCAATTTTTTATTAAAATAAATTTAATTTAGTGTTATAATGTAATGGGGGATTGTATGATAAAACCAGAAGTTATTGAATTTTGTGAAGATTATTGTATAAGTATTAAAAAATTTTTACAAGAAAATTATAGTATTATTCCAAGTAATAGTTCAAAAAGGTATCGTATTAGACATAAAGAAATTGTAGGATTTGCTAATCTTATACCTGTATCTTTATTTTTTGCCTATCGCTATCCGGAATTAGTAGCTAGTGGCAAATTAGTAATAGTGGAAGATGACTATCATAAGTTTAATGCTTATGTTAATCCTCGTATTATCGGAGAATCTTTAGAAATTCAAGAATTAGAAGATGAACTGAATACTTTAGATGAAAATCTAACCGAAGACTTAATTCAAATAAATCTTTTGTTAAGAAAAATTGCGGATTTAAAAGAAAACGAAAGTATAATTAAACATTTTCATGGTGAATCAGAAAATGCTAAATCTCTTAAATTATTTCAAATGGGTAAAGACCTAGGTTTAGCAAGAACCAGAAAAAGACTTGAAAATAGTTAAAAACTGTGCTAATATATTTTTGTAAATCGATGAAGAAAGACATGATTTTTAACCCTAGTTTATAGAGAGTTAGTGGCTGGTGGAAACTAATAAATAGATTAAAAATTACTACTTTCTAAGAGAGTTAATAAACTCCGGTCTAAGCCGTTATCTTAAATTAAGTAAATATAAGGATGGTACCGTGCTATTGCACTCCTTTAGGTATCATCTTTTTTATTTTAAGGAGGAATATGGAAGAAGAATTAGATATTGAGCAACAAAAAATAAAATTAAAAGAACAGATTGAAACCTTAAAGCTCCAACTTGAATTAATTGCAAGAAGATCTGGAAAAAAAGAAAATGATATAAAAATTGGAATCATCAAACGTGATTTAGCAAAATTAAATAGTGAATATATACATCTTATAAGTCAAAAGTATATAAAAGGAGAGGATGAATTATGATAAATATTAAAGAAGATGAAACATTAAGTATACTTAATCACAGTTGTGCACACTTGCTAGCTCAAGCAGTAAAACATTTATATCCAGATGCTCTATTTTGGGTTGGCCCAGTTATTGAAGATGGCTTTTATTATGACATCGATTTAGGAGATAAAACTCTAACTGTAGACGATTTACCAGCAATAGAAAAAGAAATGAAAAAAATTGCTAAAGATGGTAAAAGAATTATAAGAAGTGAATTGACTAAAGAAGAAGCTTTGGAAAAATTTAAGGATGATCCATATAAAATTGATTTAATCAATAATATGGAAGATGGATTGGTAATTAGTTGTTATACTCAAGGTGATTTTACGGATCTATGCCGTGGACCACATGTTGAATCAACAAAACTATTAAAGAACTTTAAACTTCTTAAAGTAAGTGGAGCATACTGGAAAAATGATAGTAATAATAAAATGCTTCAAAGAATATATGGCGTATGTTTCAAAACACCAGAACAACTAGAAGAACATTTAAACTTTTTAGAAGAAGCTAAAAAAAGAGACCATAAAAAGTTAGGTAAAGAATTAGATATTTTCATGATGAGTGAATATGGTCCAGGTTTTCCATTCTTCTTGCCTAATGGTATGATTATTCGTAATGAACTAGAGAGTTTTTGGTATGAAGAACATGCTAAAGAAGGATATGTTTTTATTAAAACTCCAATAATGCTTAACAAAGATTTGTGGGAATTATCAGGACACTGGTATAATTATCGCGAAAATATGTATACTAGTGAAATTGATGAAAAAGTATTTGCCATAAAACCAATGAATTGTCCGGGAGGTATGCTTGTTTATAAAAATTCCTTACATTCTTATAAAGATTTACCACTTAGAATTGGGGAACTTGGTCAAGTACACAGACACGAAGCAAGTGGAGCCCTAAATGGCTTATTTAGAGTTCGCACATTTACGCAAGATGATGCCCATTTATTCATGCGAGAAGATCAAATCGAAGAAGAAGTAATTAGACTTATTAGCTTTATTGACCGTATTTATAAGACATTTGGTTTAACATATGATATTGAACTTTCAACTAGACCAGAAGAAAAATATATTGGTGATATTGCTATTTGGGATAAATCAGAAAAAGCTTTACAAGATGCTTGTGAAAAATCGGGACATACTTGCAAAATTAATCCAGGTGATGGAGCATTTTATGGCCCAAAACTAGATTTTCATATTAAAGATTCTCTAGGTCGCGTTTGGCAATGTGGCACAATTCAACTTGATATGAACTTACCAGAAAGATTCGATTTAACTTATATTGATAGTGATGGTTCTAAAAAAAGACCAGTCATGCTTCATAGAGTTATTTATGGTTCAATCGAAAGATTTATTGGTATCTTAATTGAACACTATGCCGGAGCTTTTCCACTTTGGCTTGCTCCTGTTCAAGTAAATATTATCCCCGTTAATAATGAACATCACTTAGATTATGCTAAACAGTTACAAGAAAAATTAACTGAAGTAGGCATTAGAGTTAAAATAGATGATCGTGATGAAAAACTTGGTTATAAAATGCGTGAAGGTCAAACTAAAAAAATACCTTTAACTTTAGTTTTAGGTGACAAAGAACTAGAAAATAATACGATTAGTTATCGTAAATTTGGCAAGACAGAAACAACTACAGTTACAACTGATGAATTTATTAAGTTAGTTACTGAATGCATCAAAAATAAAGAATATAATATATAGGAAATTATGGAAGAATTAATTACAGATTATCAAGAATTAAAATATTTAGAGCAAAAGTATCAAGAAAATAAAAATCCCGAATTATTAAACGCAATAAATGATAAAATAAAAGCTATAAAAATAAAATTATATTTATTAAAAGAAGAAATAAATACCAAAGAAAAAGTTTATAATTCAGATGTAAATATTAATGAAATAATTACTTTATTACTTGATTTGCTTGGTAGTAATTATATTTTAAAAGAATATATGGTTAATATTAATGGTCAAATTAGTACTTTTAAAGTTATAGGTAAAAAAGAAGTATTAGAAAATTGGATAGAAAAAAGAGCATATAATAAAACATTTAGTAATTTAGAATTTAGTAACATTGCTAAAACTATTTTAGAATATGATAATTCTTTAATAATTATAGGTAGTATTGATAATAATTATGCTATAACCCCTTTTGATTATAAAAAGACTATTAATAATACAAAAATAGACCTTGCTGATTTTATAATTAATTGTTATTATGATAATTCTCTAAAAGAAGTTTTTGATAAATTAAATGAATATATAAAAAATAACTATAAAGGAAAAAGTTTATGAAATTAATTTCTATACCTAAATTTGAAGATTATCGCATTGATGCTATATTTAATTGTTATAAATGGGATCCTCAATTTTCTGATGCAATAACATTATCTCAGTTTGCATTAGTTATTACTAAAAAGGAAAAAGAAGAACTATTTAAAATGACGGAACTCTTAGATAAAGAAACAATTTTGGCTGAAGAGTTTATTAATAAAAATCCTTCTTTAATAAAAGCCCTAGATATCCCTAAGAAAATTCGTAAAAATTTAAAACTTATGAATAATTATGATAGCAATAATAATGTAAGACTTAATAGATATGATTTTCATATGACAAAAGAAGGGTGGAAGATAAGTGAAGTAAATAGTGATGTTCCTGGTGGTTTTGCAGAAAGTTCACTATTACCTAAATTAGCTATTAAGTATTTAGGAAAATATCAAAGTATTGATTTTCTAGATATTTACAGTAAGGCTTTAGCCAAAAAGTTTAAAAAGGGTACTATTATGTTTGTTCATTGTACATCTTATTATGATGATCGTCAAGTGATGCAAGCAATTGGTGATAAAATGTCTTACCTTGGTTTTACTTCTCTTTATGGAGCAAGTGACCATATTGAATTTAAAGATAATTATGCTTATAGTATTTTAGATGGCTATAAAACTAAATTAGATGGTATAGTTCGTTTTACCCCAATAGAGTGGCTTAAAGATATGAAAATTAAGGGATGGGGTGGTTATTTTAATACTTTAACACCAAGTTCAAATCATCCGATTGCCATATATGCTCAAACCAAAAAATTCCCTTTTATTTGGGATGATTTAGAAAAGTTAGGAATAAATTTACCAACTTGGAAAAAACTTCTTCCACAAACAACAAGTATTAAAAACATCCCTAGTAATACAGAAGTTATTTATAAGCCCGCCTGGGGCCGTGTTGGAGAAAAAATAAGTTTAAAAGATGGTTGTAGCGAGTATGAATATAAAAAAATTATTCAAGATGTCCATAAACATCCCAATAACTATGTTGCTCAAGCCAAATTTACAAGCATCCCTTTATTAGGTCCAGACCAAAATAATTATCATCTTTGTCTTGGCTCTTTTGCGGTTAATGGACAACCCGCTGGATTCTATGCGAGAATTTCTAAAAAAGTGCGAATTGATTCAACAGCTATAGATATTCCCGTTTTAATTGAGGAGTAATTATGTTAGGAAAAGATATATACAAATGTTGGTATAAAGAAAATAATAAGTGGTGTAAATGGATTAAACCTACATTATTTATAGATTTAGATAATCAAATATTAAAAGATGTAGTTGACTATGAAATACCTCATATTTATTATATTGATAAATTAAGAGATGATACAGCAATAATTATTGATGAAGATGGTGATACTTCCATTAAAGAAGGTCTTGCTCTAATGAATTTCGGCTACGTTTTAGTACCACTCTTTAATTCTCCTTATCCACTACCTAATTCTAAATCTTTAGTTAGTAACTTAAGCATAGCTACATTATTAATATGGGGTGGAACCATTTTAAAAGATAAAACCGTAAGTGATGTTGCTCCACCAGTATTTTTACTAGATAAAAATAGATTAAATAGATATCACAAAGATAAATCAATTTTTGATAATTCTTATGATATATATTCTCAAGATTTACCATCATCAAATTATTTTAAAAATAATGGTATTAAAAATATAATTCTAAAGAGTGATAAAATAAATCCTGATTTAAACGAAATACTTAATAAATATAGGAAAAATGGTCTAAATATTTTATATACAAATGGTTATGAAACACCTAAAAAAGCCAAATTAAAAAAGGCATTAAAAAAGCATAATATTGATGATGAAGATTTTTGGTAACAAAAAAAGAATATTTATTATTCTTTTTTTAGTGGCCACCACCGCCGCCACCGCCACCGCGGCCGCCACCTCCATAAAATGATCCACCAAATGAAATATTTCTAGAATGAATACTTGATTTATATGCACGATATGTCGTATGTCTAATTGCTCTATTATAAGTAATAAAGCTATGAGATAAATAATAATTATTACTTAACATAACACTATTTGTTAAATCTGGACAATTTATTTTTAAAGCTTTAATAACTTTTTCCGATATACCAAAAGCCGTTGCATATACTAAATATTCTTCCCATAAAGGTAATTCAATAACTTGTTTTTCATGCATTAAAGTAGCACTATTCAAAAAATTATATAAAGCATACCATTTAATATATTCTTCTTCTCCAAATTGGGTAAATAGAACATAATTTTTAGCAAATTTATTTAATAAAAATGCACAAATAATTAAAGAAATACTAACAATAAGTAGAGAAGCATTATTTAAACCAGTAGGATTATGATAAATTATAATATTACCTAAAATCATAATAGCTATAGCTAAAATTATATAAGTTTTAGCCAAATTATAAGTAGATTTTTGATATTTATCAAATCTTGCTTCTTTAAAATATTTTTGATTCATTCCAATGCTCTTAATAGAATTATCAACTCTTGTTACAAAAGCTTCAGTTATATTAATGTTTCTAGAAATACTAGATTGAAAATCATTTAATGAAATACTACCACCTTTAGCAAAATTATTAATAAAATTAAAATAGGCTTCTTCATTTACTGTTAATTCTTCCAACATTTTACCATTTTTATTTATTTTTGGTGTATTTTCAATTATATTATTACTTACATTTGCTTTATTAATAGCATTCTTTTTTAAAGCTTCATTTAAAGAAGTATTATAAATAGTTTTAACTTCTTTATTTGGAGTATACAATATATTTATTAAAACATTAGATTGTTTATTATAATTATTAGTTCCATCTATTGTTTTAAGTTCTATATAACCTTTACGAACTAAATTTAGTAATAAAGCCGAATATATATCATCCATATTTACTTTCTTTTTAGATTTAGCAAAAACTAGTGTAGCTGCAAAATAAGGATCTAACTTAGATGGAATATCTCGGTAGTATAAGATTTTCTGATTTTCTTTTTTAACTAAATATTTAGTACAAATATTTTTATCTCGGTATACAATATAGATAAACAAAAATAAAGAAATAACTATAGCACCAGTAATATATAAAGGTTTTTCTTGTTTAATTTTAGTATATGTACTATCATATTCAGCCATGTTTTCTTTAGCTTCTTCTAAGTAGATATCCCAAGAGTAAATATTATCTTTAGCATAATTCGTAAACTTATGATAATCTTCATTAAAAGAAAGCAAAGTAAATTCTAAATATTGATTATAACTTCTAAATTTTAAATCATTTTTATCTAAATCAAAACTAAAAGTATAATATCCCGGATTTTTAGTACTTGATTCTTCTATTTCAAATGTTCCATTATTTGTACCATAAGTATGAGCAATATAATTACCACTTGATGGCATATCACTATTTTTAATTAATATTTCCCCTTTAAAAGAATCTAAATATTTAATAGTCTCTTCTGAATACATCGATAAATAAAGTTCCGATACATCACTATATTTAAAAGAGGCATTATGCATAATATATTCTATTTCATATGTTACTTCCTCACGATATAATCCATCAACATAAAATAATACACATTCATATCTTCTTAAATATTCATTATATGGTCCTTTGCTATGATACCACTTATAAGGGCCATATAATTCACTTATATAATCCGAATCATCCCAATAAAGCTTAGGACTTTCTTCATAAATGATTTCTGTTCCATCTTGATTAATTTGTTTAACCGATAAAACTTCATAATCAACTCTTAATCCATCAATTGTTTGTTCTGGTAAAGCCCTCCATAATTCCCAGTATAAATTATCTTTCCTCGCAGCATGAACATCAAAAGTTAATCTTTCAGTAATATGGGCATTACCACCATTATCTTCTTCATCTAAAATAACAGCTTGATACCAAACATCAGTAATTCTAGCATAGTCATTAAAACCAGTGCTTTCTTCTGGATTATAACTACTAAAAAAAGTAATACCAATATTACTAAGAATAATTACTATCACAAAACAAATAACAAACTTACGAATATTATAATTCATTTAAACACCACTTTCTTTAACAATATTATAACTTATAATTTAATTATTGAATAGGATAATTTGCCATTTTTAATATTTTGTGATAAAATAATATCCAATTTAAGGGGGAATAATCATGAAAGTGATATCTATTAGTAAAAGAAAGTTAAAAAGATTACCAAATTTGCAATTAAGTGGTAAAGTTTTTAATACTGAAGGACAACTATTTATTTATGATGAAAAGAATAAATGGGATCATTTTAATGAACTTTTAAAAATATATTATAATCAGACCGATGCTTATTTGGCGGATAAAATTTATATAATAAGCCAACTTATTGCAAGTGGCAAATATTTAGATATACCAGAGCTAGTACTTCCAACTTCTCTTGTATCAGTTGATGGCGAAATTACTGGTTTTGCTATGCCTTATATAGAAAATAATATCAATTTATCTTTATTATTAAAAAATTCCAAAGTTAATATTAAACAAAAACTTGAATATTTAAAAGAAATATTAGCATTATTAGAAAAAATAAATAATATAAAACAACTAGAAAACAAATTCTTTTTAGGGGATATTCATGAAGGAAATTTTATATTAGATATTGATGAGCAAATAGTTAAAGCTGTTGATTTAGATAGTTCATATATTAATAATAGTAGTATATCAGTTTCAAAATATTTAACATTTAATGAAAAAATTACTAATAATCCAATTAAATATCCGCACGATGAAGAAGGAAGGGCAATTCCAAATAAAAATACAACTATGTTATGTTTTATTTATATGCTACTTAATTCTTTAAGTAACAGTGAAGTAAGTTATTGGTCAATGAACGAATTTTATAATTATTTATATTTTCTAGAAAAATCAGGAATATCTAAAGAATTACTTACAGTAATAAATGATATTTATACCCCAACTCAAAGTAATGATTTTGATGCATCACTTTTAGATTCAATTGATACTACTAAAAATTATACATTAACTAGAGCACACATAAAAAGAACAGATAATTTATATTATGGATAAAAAATGCAAAATAATGATTGACAAACATACAATATTAGTGTAAACTAAGATTGTTATTAAAAAAAGGAAAGCGATTTGTATCCACCTGATTACCAAAGGTAATGGGTAAAAAGCCAAAATATTTTTAAAATGGTTTTTAAGTGGATACAAAAGTATCCATTTTTTAATGTGTGGAGGTGCTTAACATAGCAAATAATATTGAAATGCAAATTAATGAAAACATCAAAATACCTGAATTGATGGTTATTGGTCCAAATGGTGAAAAAATGGGAGTAAAACGGCTAGAAGATGCTCTAACTTTAGCAAACTATGCGGGATTAGATTTAGTACTTATGAGTGCAACATCAACTCCAGCAGTAGCTAAAATAATGGATTACAATAAATACCGTTATGAAAAGCAAAAAAAACTAAAGGAAACCCAAAAGAAGCAAAGAGAAGCTAACAAAGATATGAAAGAATATCGTCTTTCTGTTACTATTGATGTTAATGACTTTGAAACTAGAAGAAGAAATGCTAAAGAATACTTAGAAAAAGGTCACAAAATAAGAGCATTTATTCGCTTTAAAGGTCGTCAGATGGCCAGACCAGAACAAGGAAGAGATGTTTTACTTAGATTTGCAGATGCTCTAGCAGATTGTGGTGTAATTGAACTTGAACCAAAACTTGATGGAAGACAAATGTCTATGATTTTAGCACCAAAAAATAAAGAAGGGAAGAAATAATTATGGCAAAATGCAAACAAAAAACTCATAAATCAAGTGCAAAAGTATTTATGAAGAAGAAAAATGGTGAACTTACTTATATGAAGAGTGGAAGTAACCATAAAACTGGAAAAGATTCAGCTAAGGAAGTTAGACAAAGAAGAAATAAGGGTACTCTAAGTAAAGGAGATAGAAACAGATTAAAATCTGTTATCTAGAATTGAGGTGAGTAATAATGGCAAGAGTTAAAGGTGGAAATGTTTCGCGAGTTAGAAGAAGAAAAGTATTAAAAGAAGCAAAAGGTTATTTTGGCAGTAAACATAGATTATATAAGACTGCTCAAGAACAATTATTCCACAGTGGTGCTTATGCATATCGTGATAGAAAACAAAATAAGAGAAACTTTAGAAAATTATGGATTACTAGAATTAATGCAGCCTGCAGAGAAAATGATATAAGTTATTCTAAATTTATCAATGGTCTTTCTAAAGCAGGTATTGAAATTAATAGAAAAATGTTATCACAAATGGCTATTGATGATGCTAAAAGTTTTGCGTCTTTAGTTGAAACAGCTAAAAAAGCTTTAAATGGTGAAGTTGTAGCTCCTAAAAAGGTAGAAGCAAAAGCTGATGCCAAAAAAGAAGAAGTAAAAGAAGTTAAAAAGGAAGAAAAGAAAGAAGTAGCTAAAGAAACTGAAGATTTATCTAAAAAAACTTTAGCAGAATTAAAAGCTTTAGCTAAAGATAAAGGCATTAAAGGTTATTCAACAATGAAAAAAGATGAATTATTAGCATCTTTAAAATAATTACTTGAAAAGTGTTGAGTTTTAAAATATAATAGATATAGAAGTTTTACTTAAGTGTTTGTTGCTCCGACAGCACTTCAGTTTAAACCGATTAGAAAGTAAGGAGGATATTATGGCTTTAAGTAAAGAAGAAAAGGCAAAAATTATTAAAGAATTTGCTAAATCTAAAGATGATGTTGGTAGTGCAGAAGTTCAAATTGCAATACTAACTCATGAAATTAATAACTTAACAAAACATTTACAAGAACATAAGCATGATTATCATTCTAAAAGAGGTCTACTTATGAAAGTTGGTCGTCGTAAGAAATTACTTGACTACTTAAAAACAAGAGATGTTGTAAGTTATCGTGAAGTAATTAAAAAATTAAATTTAAGAAAATAATTAAAAGGCACTTGTTTTTAGTGTCTTTTTATTTTAGAAAGAGGTAATATGAAGAAAGTATATGAATTAGATTTTAATGGTAGAAAATTAGTTGTTGAAACTGGAGAACTTGCTAAACAAACTAATGGTTCAGTATTAGTTCGTTATGGTGATACAGCTGTTTTATCCGTATGTGTTATGGGAAAAAATATGGTAAGTCAAGACTTTTTCCCACTTACTGTATTATATCAAGAAAGATTATATTCGGTAGGTAAAATTCCTGGAGGATTTATCAAAAGAGAAGGTCGTCCTAGTGATGCCGCAACTCTAGCAGCTAGACTTATAGACCGACCTATTAGACCAATGTTTGATGAAAACTTGCGAAACGAAATTCAAGTTATCAATACAGTTTTATCAGTTGATCAAGATAATTCACCTGAAATTACGGCCCTTTTTGGTTCATCACTTTGTCTTGGAATTTCTAATATTCCATTTGATGGTCCAGTTGCAGGTGTAATTGTTGGCCGCGTTAATGGTGAATTTGTAATCAATCCAACAGCAGAACAAGCTGAAGTAAGTGATTTAAACTTAACTGTTGCTGGTACAAAAGATGCAATATGCATGGTTGAAGCTGGAGCCAAAGAATTAAGTGAAGAAGTTATGCTTGATGCTTTAATGTTTGCTCATGAACAAATAAAAGTATTATGTGAATTTGAACAAAAGATTATTGATGAAATAGGTGTAGCAAAAATAGAATTAGAAAAAGCCGAAATTGATCCAGAACTTGAGGCTGCAGTAAAAGAATATGCAACTAAAGATATGCTGGCTGCAATTCAAATTAAAGAAAAGCTTGAAAAATATGCTAAAATTGATGAAGTAAAAGAAAGTACTGTAGAACATTTCAAAGAAGTTTATGCCGAAGACGAAGAACTAGATAAAAAAATAGCTCAAGTAAATAAAGTATTAGTTAATATTGAAGCTGGCGAAGTAAGAAGATTAATAACTGATGAACATATCCGTCCAGATGGCCGAAAGATGGATGAAATAAGACCACTTCATGCGGAAGTTGACTTACTTGCTCGTACTCATGGTTCTGCTTTATTTTCTCGAGGTGAAACTCAAGTACTTGCAACAACTACTCTTGGTGCTATCGGTGAACATCAAATTCTTGATGGCCTTGGCATTGAAGATTCTAAAAGATTTATGTTACATTACAATTTTCCACAATTTTCAGTTGGGGAAGTAGGTAGATATGGTTCTCCTGGTAGAAGAGAAATCGGTCATGGAGCCTTAGGTGAAAGAGCTCTTGCCCAAGTTATTCCAAGTGAAGAAGAATTCCCATATACCATAAGAGTAGTATCAGAAGTATTAGAAAGTAATGGTTCATCAAGCCAAGCAACAATTTGTTCTGGTTGCTTAAGTTTAATGGCTGCAGGTGTTCCAATTTCATCTCCTGTTGCAGGTATTGCTATGGGACTTATCACTAGCCCTGATGGCTCTAAATATACAATTCTTACCGATATTCAAGGTTTAGAAGATCATATGGGAGATATGGACTTTAAAGTAGCTGGAACGCGTGAAGGTATTACTGCTCTTCAAATGGATATCAAAATTAAAGGTGTAACCAAAGAAATTTTAAAAGAAGCACTAGCTCAAGCTAAAAAAGCTCGTTTAGAAATCCTTGATGTAATGCATGAAGCCATCGCCGAACCAAGAAAAGAAGTTAGCAAGTATGCACCAAAAATTGAAACATTTAATATTGATCCTGATAAAATTAAAGATGTCATCGGTCGTGGTGGTGATATGATTACCAAGATTATTTTAGAAGCATCAAATGTAAAGAGTGTTAATGATAAGGATGCAGTTAAAGTTGATCTTGAAGATGATGGTAGAGTAATCATATATCATACTGATAAAGATATTATTGCTAAAACTCGTAAGATGATTGAAGATGTCATAAGAGTAGTTGAAGATGATAAAATTTATACTGGAAAAGTTACAAAGGTTGAAGATTTCGGTGTATTTGTTGAACTATGGCCAGGATGTGAAGGTTTAGTTCATGTATCCCAATTAGACCACAAACGAATAGAAAAACCAAGTGATATTGTATCTGTTGGTGATGAAATAATGGTTAAATCATTAGGTTATGATAATCGTGGTAGACTTAATTTATCACGCAAGGAATGTTTACCAAAACCTGAAAGACGCGAAAAAAAAGATGAAAAGAAAAATAAAGGTAAATAGTTTATACAAACACTTTAAAGGACACATTTATAAAGTTATAGCTATAGCTAAAGATAGTGAAGATTTATCATTAAAAGTCGTTTATGAAAATGTTGAAACAAAAGAAATTTGGATTAGAAACTATAATGAATTTATTAGTTTAGTTGATAAAACTAAATATCCGGAAGTTTCACAAAAATATCGTTTCGAGGAAATAGATGGTTAATTTTTAATCATCTTTTTAATTCTTTAATAAATACTGATTTATTAAATATTGGTACCATTATATAAACTTTATTTTTAGTTCTAGTTAAAGCAACATAAAATAATCTTCGCTCTTCAGCATAAACATAAGATGAATCACTAGGATGCAATCCTTCTAAAAGCTTATTATTAACTATTTTATTTGGAAAACCATATACATCATCAACCATATTAATTAATATCACATTTTCCGCTTCTAAGCCTTTAGATGAATGTACTGTTAAATAATTAATATCTTCATCACTAAATTTCTTTATATCAAAATTATTTCTTCCTAAAACAAGAACTTCTTCATTAATACTTTTTACTCTTTTATAAAGTTTAATAAATGCCTTTTTGGGATTAATATAATAAATAAATTCAATAGGTTTATCTATATGTTTATTACTTATTAAATCTTTTTTTAATTGTCTTTTATTTTTCATAATAAATGATGCCGCAATATCAATAAGTTCTTGACTATTACGATAGGTATTTTTAAGATATAATACTCTAGAATTAGGAATAAGTTTAGGAAAATCTAAAAACAAATTTATATCACACCCAGAAAAGTGATATATTGATTGATAATCATCTCCAACAACAAAAAGAATAGCTTTATTAATTTCTCTTAATTTATTAACTAAATTAAATCTAATGATAGATGTATCTTGAAATTCATCAACAATAATAAATTTATATTTATAAAATTTATTAAGTATATTTGTAGCATTAATTATTAAATCATCAAAATCATAAGAATTATTACTCTTAAGTTCACTCTCATATACATTTTTAATAATATACATATATTTACTTAAAAACTTATCTTTGTAATAATTCTTAATTATATCTTCTTTACCTAAATTATTAGTTTTATATATTTTTATAATACTAGTAATAATTTTTATAAATTCCCTATATTTAAAACTTTCTAAAAATTTATTATAATTATATTCTTTAAAATATTTAAGTATTTCTATCTTTTTTTCTTCATCATTTAATGTATAAAAAAATTCATTTGCAACATACAATAAATAATCATCACTTACTAAATTATAAGTAATATGATAATCATCTAATATATGCATAGCTAGTTTATGAAAAGTATAAATATCTATATTTTTATCTATTTTCTTTTTTAAATCATCAACACTTTTATTAGTAAATGATATAACTAATATTTCATCATCTTTGCATATATTATTATCTATTAAGTATTCTATTTTTTTGACAATAGTAAATGTTTTACCAGCTCCAGCACCGGCGATTAATAAAGTATTATTAAGTGTTTTTACAGCTTCTAGCTGATATTCATCTAATTTCATAATTCCTCTAGTACTTTCAATTTATATAAAAAATTTTCAATTCTATATTGTAATAAAATATAAAATTTGGTATATTATATATGTAAGTGCTACCCAATGTGGTTAGCACCTGTTATGCAACAGGCACTATTTTCGGTGCCTTTTTTCTATGTTCTGACGCAAAATGTCTAGTAACAAGATTATCACAAGTTGATAAAATAAATTATTACTCATGGTTTGTCCTTTCTCCATCACTCTCAAAGGCCCAAAAACCCCTGATGCCAGTCGAATACTCAGCCAAACAGGCACTCCCACTTTGGGTAACGGTTATCTATTATAACTGTTATTTTTTTATTTGCAAGCGATTCGACATTAATCGACAAAACAATACAAAATTCGACAAAAAGTTATATGTAAATAATAAATGTATAATAATTAATTTGTGATTTTTCAGGGAAAATGTCCCTATAATTTATAGTCAATTTTCAGGGAAAATGTCTCTAGTATATTTTATATA
>CALVYM010000006.1 GCA_944372205.1 uncultured Bacilli bacterium | reverse complement strand
CAAATTAATTGCTCATGCAATATTTGAAGATAAAACATTTGAGTTAGATGAAAATCATCCAGTAACAGTTAATTTCTTTGGTTTAAAACCGAGCTTTTTAGAGTTTTTAGAGACTGAATTTGACAAATTTATTCATGGAAATATTGGTTTAAAAGATGAATTTTTACTTCCTGAAATATTAAGAGAGGGGATAAAGGAAAACAAATTTAAGATGTTAGCAACAACTAGCAAGTCTAAATGGATGGGAGTAACTTATAAAGAAGATTTACCAGATTTAAAGAAAAATATTGAGGATTTAATCAAGAAAGGGGAATATCCAAATGAATTATGGCAACAAGGAAGAAGTAAAAGCACGCGTTAATGAGCTTACAGAAATTTTAAATGAAGCCAATTATAATTATTATGTTTTAGATAATCCAACAATAACTGATCAAGAATATGATAAATACTACCGGGAGTTAGTTAATTTAGAAGATGCCTATCCGGAATTTAGTTATGATAATTCACCAACCAAAAGAGTTGGTGGTGAAGTTATTGATAAATTTAATAAAATAGTACACGAAAGGCCAATGCTTAGTCTTGCTAATGTGTTTAATGAAGATGAAATAAGAGACTTTGATAGTAAAATAAAAAATGCGGGTTTTAAACCAGAATATGTTTGTGAATATAAAATTGATGGCTTAAGTGTTGCTTTAATTTATGAAAAAGGAAAGTTAGTCCGTGGAGTAACTAGAGGTGATGGTGTAACTGGTGAAGATATAACTCACAATGTTAAAACAATAAAGGTTATACCCCTAACTTTAAAAGAGCCAATAGATATTGAAGTCCGCGGGGAAATATTCATGAACAAAAAGACTTTAGAAAAACTAAATGAACAAAGAGCTAAAGAGGGATTGCCACTTCTTCAAAATGTGCGTAATGCTGCTGCGGGTTCAATTAGACAATTAGATTCTAGTGTTACTGCTAAAAGAGAACTGGATAACTTTATCTATTACTTACCAGATCCAGATAAATTTAATATCAAAACGCATATGGAAGCTCTAGAATTTATGAAAAGTTTAGGTTTTAAAGTAAATCCAGCGAACAGATTAGTAAGTGATATTGATGGTATTTTAAAATTTATTGAAGACATTACCGAAAAAAGAAATAAATTACCATATGAAATCGATGGAGTAGTTATTAAAGTTAATGATATTAAAATGCAAGAAGAATTGGGATATACTGCTAAATACCCAAAATGGGCAACAGCTTATAAATTTCCAGCTGAAGAGGTCTTAACTAAATTAAAAGACATAATATTTACTGTGGGGAGAACGGGTAGAATTACACCAAATGCTGTACTTGAACCAGTAATTGTTATGGGTTCAACTATAAGACGAGCAACCCTACATAATGAAGAATATGTTTTAGCTAAAAACCTTAAAATCGGCGATATTGTATCAATTCGTAAAGCAGGAGATGTTATACCAGAAGTAGTTG
The DNA here is from genome assembly GCA_944372205.1 of uncultured Bacilli bacterium. GTDB lineage: Bacteria > Bacillota_I > Bacilli_A > RF39 > UBA660 > Onthocola_B. Next base: position 27,569 of record CALVYM010000006.1, on the reverse strand, counting down.
AGGCAAAATTTGAACGGCGAACTGGAGAAGAAAAAAATTTTGTAATGATTCATGAATGCCCAATGTGTCATAGTCCTCTTCATAAATTTCCAGATCAAGTCGATTATTATTGTATGAATCCAAATTGCCCTAAAAGAAATATTGAAAGTATAATACATTTTGTATCAAGAGATGCTATGAATATTGAAGGTCTTGGTGATGAAATAGTTGAAGAATTATATAATTTAGGTTTTATTAGAAATATACTTGATTTATACTATCTAGAAAATAAAAAACAAGCAATTATGGAATTTGATGGTTATGGGGAGAGAAGTGTTAATAAAATACTTGATAATATTGAAAAATCTAAAAATAATAGTTTAGAGAGATTATTATTCGGTTTAGGAATTAAAGAAATTGGTACTAAAACGGCGAAGTTACTCGCTAGCACATATCATAATATGGACGCACTTATGAATGCTACAGTAGAGGATTTAGAAAGTATTAGAGATATAGGTAGCGTTACAGCAAGAAGTATCTTTGAATATTTCAAGACACATAAAGAATTAATTGAAGAGTTAAAGAAAATCGGCATTAATATGGACTATCTAGGAGTAATTAAAGGTGTTAGTGAAAATATTACTGGTAAAAGATTTGTTATTACAGGAACAATTAGTGATATGGGAAGAAAAGAAATAAAAGATATAATCGAGTCTTACGGTGGAAAAGTAAGTGAATCAGTAAGTAAAAATACAAATGTTGTAATTGTTGGAGAAAATCCTGGTAGCAAATATAACGATGCATTAAACTTAAATATTCCTATTTGGAATGAAGAAAAACTACATGATGTATTAAATAATTTGTGATATTTTTAAATATGTAGTATAATTATATTACTTAAAGAGGTGAATATTTTGAATAAATTAAAAGAATTATGGGGGAAGAATAAGGTGTTAATAGTACTAGGAATAATTCTAGTAATATGTTTGATTGCTATAATTGTGGTTGCTGTATCCTTTTTCTTCGGAGGCTCAGAATCTGTTTATGGTGATAGATTAGAGGATATCGAAAATTATCCAGTGACTGAAGAATTTATGGATGAATATGTAGCTAGTTTTTCGGAAGATGAAACAGTGGAAGATGTGTCTATTCATACCCAAGGTCGAGTTATTTATGTAGCTATTACTTTTGCTCCAGATACATCATTAGTAGAAGCAGAAAGTAAGGCTGCCGCATCAATAGATTTATTTAGTGAAGATATTTTATCTTATTATGATATTAACTTTACATTAGAATGTGCTGCAACAGAAAATAGTGAAGGATTTACTATAATGGGATCTCGTAATGTTGCAGGTTCAGGTGTTGTTTGGAACAATAATACACCAGTAGAAAGTGAAGAAGAGTGATGAAAAAAAGACGAAATATAATTGTTATAGTTGTAAGTGCTATAGTTGTTATAGGTATTGCAATCCTTTTATATTTTCTTTTAAATGATGAAAATAAATTAACAGTTGCGGAACGCAATTGGATAAATGAAAATATTAACACCGTACCAAATATTAATGTTTTGGATGATGCTAATGTTTTTGGTAAAAATGGTAGTGGAGTGTTTTATGGCTTTATAGAGGATTTTGAAGAAGAATATGGCTTAAATATTAATCCTATAACATTTAGAAATGGAACTAATCCATCAGGTATAACACTAGGTGCTAAAACTAGTGTAGGAAATAATGATGTAGTATTTTTTACAGATCACTACGCGTTAATTGGTACTAATAATGAAATAATTAGTGATACTGATGATTTAATAGGTAGAACAATAGGTATTTTAACAAGTGATTTAAGTTATGTATCAACTTATATAAATTCTACAAATGTTACATTTACCCAATATGAATCTAGTGAAGAATTATTTAATGCCATAGGAACTGATGTAACTTATGCTATAGTACCTTTAACTTATTATTTAGATACTATTTTAAGTAATAATTATAATATCTTATACCATTTTAGTGATATTAAAATATATTATACAATGCAAACTACAGATGATACTTTAAGTAGCATTTTAAGAAAATTTTATAATAATTGGGAAAATTTTGATACACTTTATAATGAAGCATTATTTAATACTTTTACAACTTCCCTAAATATAACAGCTACAGAAATTGACTCAATGCAAAGTATTGAATACAACTATGGATTTGTTAATGCTTCTCCTTATGAAGTTATTATGGGAGGTAAATACGGGGGAATTGCTGCAGTTGTATTAAGTAAATTTAGTGATTTTGCTGGAGTAGAATTTAATTTTGAAAAATACCGTAATTATGATAGATTTATGAATGCTGTAAAAAATGGAGATGTCGATTTATATTTTAATTATTATAATTATTCCGATAATTTTAATGTTACAAATGGAATAAATATCGAATATAGTGTTGCTTTACGAAAAGATAATAATATGGTTATAAAATCAATTAATTCTTTAATTGGAGAAACTGTATATGTACAAGAAAACTCTAAAATATATGATTATATTAGCAATATTAATGGTATAAATGTTGAAACATTTAGTACAACAAAAGATTTATTTAAATTAAATAAAAGAGATGTAATATTAGTAATTGATAAAAATACTTTTGATTATTATAGTTTAGATGAACTAGATAATTATTCAACAAGATATAGTGATTATATAAATAATGAATATAACTTTAAAGTAAGAACAGATAGTGCCTTATATAATTTACTTGATAAATATGTAAGTTTCTTAGATCAAGATGAAATAATTTTAGAAGGTTTAAGTAATCATAGTGAAACTGTAAAAAGTGGAGGAATTGTTACTAAAATAGCTGAATATATTTTATATGCAGTAATTATATCTATAATTATTATTTTAATAATATTCCGTAAAAGTAAAAAGATTTCGATTGCAAGAAAGATTAAAAAAGATGATAAAATGAAATTTATTGATCAATTAACATCTTTAAAAAATAGGAATTATCTGACAGAAAATATAGCAACATGGAATAATAATACAATTTATCCACAAACTATAATTGTGGTAGATTTAAATAAAATTCAAGAAATCAATGATTTAAATGGCTATGAAGAAGGGGATAAACAAATTAAAGCTTGTGCTAATGTTTTAATTAAAACCCAACTTGATAATAGTGAAATAATGCGTACTGATGGTAATGAATTTGTTATTTATTTAGTAGGTTATAATCAAAAACAAATAACTAATTATATTCATAAATTAAATAAAGAAATAAAGAAATTACCATATGACTTTGGAGCAGAATTCGGCTACAGTGTGATAGATGATGATATAAAAACTATTGAAGATGCTATGAATGAAGCGGTTGAAGATATGAAGAAACAAAAGGGTGCCATAAAAAATGAAAAAGAAGTTAAAAAGTGAGGTTAAAGAATTTTTTGATAATTTTATAAAAGTATTAAAAAGGCCGGAGATGGCAATACTTCCTGGACAACTGGCCTTTTTCTTTGTGCTTGCTATTGTTCCAACTATAACTTTAATTAGTTATGGAGCAAGTTTACTTAATTTATCAACTGATGTAATATATGATTTTTTAACTAATGCTTTTTCTAAAGATATTGCAGCAATGCTTCTAAATATTCCAGAATCTAGTTATTCAGGGGTAGGATTACTAATAACTTTAATAATAGGTTATGTTATAGCATCTAATGGACCAGCATCAATTATTATTACATCTAATGCTATATATGGCGAAAAACAAACTGGTTTCTTTAAAAGAAGAATAAAATCTATTATTATGACAATATTTTTAGTATTACTTTTCATATTTATGTTAGTTGTTCCTGTTTTTGGAGATAAAATTATTGAATTATTCGAGTATGTTGATTTAAATAGTTCAATTACTGATAAAGTAACAACTATTATAAGATTATTACAAGGTCCTGTTACTTGGCTTATTATGTATTTTTTTATCAAAATACTTTATACTATTGCTCCGAATAAAAGAATAAAGAGTAAAAATGTCGGATATGGGGCAATATTTACAAGTATTTCTTGGATACTTATAACTTATGGTTATTCATTTTATATCAACAATATCGCATACTATTCAACATTTTATGGAAGTTTAGCAAATATTGTTATGTTAATGATCTGGATATACATACTTGCTTATGTATTTACAATAGGTATGGCACTAAACTATCGCAAGGAAGAAGTAGAATTGGAAAAAACAGGTTCTATAAATATAGAAAAGAAGTAAATAATAATATCATGTACTACAGGTATTACTTAAGTACATGATTTTTATTTCGATATCAATCTAGTATTAGTTTACTAACGATATTGAAGAGTAATATCTTGAAGTTCCTTAGGGAACTTTGTTTTGTGTTGACACATAATAAAATGTATGATATATTATTTGTAGAAAAAGAAGCCGTTTTATAGGAGAGACTTATCATTTATGATAACAGGTACTTTGGTGGTTTCTTTTTGAAAGGAGTTTGTATCTCTGCTCGCTTTGGGCGTTAGTCTGGGGATTTAGGCATTAGACGCAGAGACTAGAACTCTTTTAAACCTATTAATTATTTATGGCACAGGCAATTGGAGCCCAAGCCCATATATGGTTAATAGAATACTTATATAAAAATATATAAGTAAATAAAAGGGAATTAGATTTTTTAAATCATTAACGAATTATTTCTAATTCTAGGCATTGTACATCTAATTTCTTTTTCTTATTGTTTGATAAAATCACATAAGAAACAGCATAAGATACCACACAAGATATTTATATTAGTAAACAACTATTGACTAATATTATGAAATGCAATATATTATATTTAGAAAGCGGTCGTACCGAAGTACCGGTGCGGTCGCTTTCTTTATTTAAAAAAGAAAAAAACACTTGATTTCCTCCAACAAATGAATGGACAATTTCTAAGTATTATTCAAGAGCCGCTGTATATATTTTTAGTTCTGGGTGGGCTGGTAATGATGTCAGTGAACCCGTTACTCGTGTTTATGATGTTAGACCGACCTTTTTCTTGAATGAAAATGTTAAAATAACAAGAGGTGATGGTTCCTATTTAAATCCTTTTTATTTAGAATTGTAGTTACTTATAGTATAGTGTATCTATAGACAATAATGGTTTTATATGATATACTTTTTTTGTAATATAAAGGAGTTGATTAAAGTGGAAAATGAAAAAATTAAAAGGGAAACAAATATAGTAGCACATTCAATTAAATGTATATCATGGCTTTATTTGATTTTAAGTATTATTTTTTTTCTTGTTGATAATTTTGTTATAAATACAAATTTAGGTTATCCAGCTATAATAATTATATTCCGTATAGTGATTACAATATTTTTATTTGTATTTATTTATGCTTTTGGAGAAATTATTCAAATAATACATGATATTAGAAAAAGATTATATGAAACAACAGAAGTAAAAGAAAAAAAAGAACAAATAACATTAAGTGATGAAAACTAATATAGACAAAATTATGTTTATTTGCTAAAATTATATGGTAATAAGGAGAAGTAAATAAATATATGGCTAAGAAGAAAAATAATAAAAGTAAGTTGAGTTTTATGAAATATTTAAGTATATTTCTTCTTATAGTAAGTGTGTTAATTTTAGTGTTAGTTTATTTTATTAATGTATTACCAATAGATTATTTTATAGTATTAATAGTCCTTGTTTTAATTATTGATTTAGTAGTAATTAAGTTATTACTTGGTAGTGGCAAAATAAAAAATGTTTTCGGAGTAATACTTTCCATAATACTTATTATAATCATGGTTTTTGGTATTACTTATGAACTTAATACATTAGATTTTTTAAAACAATTTGGGTACAATACATATAAAGAAGAGGTATATAATATTATAGTACTTAGTGAAAGTAAATATGAAAATATTGATGATTTAGAAAATGAGACTATTGGACATTTAGATGAGTTAGTGCATGAAGGATTAAATAGTGCTATTGAAAAAATAGATAAAAAAATTGATTTTGAAAGTGTAGTGCTGGATGATATTAATACTTTAGTAGCTAATTTAGATGAAGGATTAATCGCAGCAATGATTGTTGAAGATGCCCAGATTACTATGCTTAAAGAAAATGATAATGATTTTTCTAATAAATATAGAATAATTGATACATATACTATAGAAACACAAATAGAAGTAGAAAGTAAAGATGTTGATGTAACTAAAGATTCTTATAACATATTAATTACTGGAATTGATTCATATGGATCTATTACAAGAGTATCAAGAAGTGATGTTAATATGATTGTTTCTGTGAATCCAAATGAAAATAAAATATTACTTACTAGTATTCCTAGAGATTATTATGTTTATTTAAGTGATTATAAAGATTATGATAAACTTACACATACAGGTATTTATGGAATTGATGTTACAAGCAAAGCTTTAGAAGATTTACTGGATATTGATATAAACTATTATGTTAAAGTTAATTTTACAACTTTAGTTGATATTGTTGATGAACTTAATGGTATTACTGTTAATTCGAAGTATGATTTTACAACTATTGATGGTTATCACTTTAGTAAGGGGGAAAATAAATTAAATGGTAAAGAAGCTTTATCTTTTGCAAGAGAAAGAAAAGCATTTAGTGAGGGAGATAGAGTTAGGGTAGAAAATCAACAATTAGTATTAACTGCAATTATAAATAAAGTGTTAAGTCCTAGTATTATAACTAATTATAATAATTTACTTAGTGCTTTAAATGAAGAATTTTTAACAAATATTACTAATAAGGAAATAACAGATTTAATAAAATGGCAAATTGATGGAATGTATAAATGGAATATTGAAACTATTTCTTTAGATGGAAAAAATGCCTTTGATTATACATATAGCTATAAGAATCAAAAACTATATGTTATGATACCTTATCCTGAAAGCATAGAAAGTGCTAAAGAGAAAATAAAAGATGTATTGTAAAGAAAGCGTAAAGTATTTGCTTTCTTTTTTGTTATGTTTTGACTAGTTTTGTCGAAAGTGTTTAAAAATGGTTATTTTTCCTCTATATTAGATATGTAAGGAGAAAAATTATGTTAAAGATGAATTTAGAATATAAAGATGATACTTTATATGTTTATTTAAAGGGTAAGTTAAATAAAAGAAATTGTTATAAGATAAATAGTTATTTAAATCCCATTCTTAAAAAACATAAAATAAGTAATTTAATATTTATATTAATTCATTTAAAAGATATTGATGAAGTTGGACTTGATGCATTAAAAAGATCTAAGTATTTAGTTAAAAGTTATAATGGAAGTATAAAAGTGTGGGGGTGTGATAAAAGTATTCAAGATAAAATAAAAGATTTAAGAGTAAGAAAAATAAAATATATGGGTGATGCTTATGTATGAGAAAATAGTTAAAGAAAATGCTGGACTTATTTGGATGATTGCTAAAAAGTTTTATGGAATACCTAAAAGTGATTTATATCAAGCGGGTGTCCTTGGAATTATTAAAGCTTATAACAATTATAAACATGATGGTGATTGTAAGTTTAGTAGTTATGCTTACAAGTATATTTATGGGGAAATGTATATGGTTGCTAGTAATAAAAGTATAAAGGCAAGTAAAGATATTATTAAGCTTAATAAATTAATTGAGAAAGGTAGATGTATGCTATCGCAAGAATTAATGCGTAATCCAAGTAATATAGAACTTGCAGAGTTTTTAGGAGTAGATCTTAATGCTTTAAATAATGCTTTGGAATATACAAGTGCACTTGTTTCAATTGATGAAGATACAGATGAACGGAGTTTACATGAGGTTTTATATAAGGAAGAAGATGTAACTGTTGATGATAAAATAATGCTACAAGATAGTATTGACTTATTAGATACTTTAGAACAAAATATTATAAAAGCTAGATATTATGAAGATTTAACACAAAGTGAGACTGCTAGAAAGTTAGGTATTACTCAAGTAATGGTATCAAGGTATGAATCAAAGAGTTTGAAAAAAATGCGAGATTTTATGTATATGTAAGAAAAATAGCGACACAATAAGTTTAGGTGATAATATGACTAAAGAAGATTATAAAAAATTAGTTAGTAAACATACGCCGAGGGAACCTAAACTAAGAAATATTGTTGTTGCTTTTTTTGTTGGTGGTTTAATTGGCTTTTTTGGAGAGTTCATTATATTTATGTTACAAGAATCATTTGGTATGTCCAAAGTTATTGCAGGAATGTGGACAGCATTAATAATTATTGCTATTTCTAGTATCTTAACAGCTTTTGGTTTCTTTGATAATTGGGTTAATAAGTGTAAATGTGGACTTATAATTCCAACAACTGGTTTTGCTCATAGTGTAACTGGTAGTGCTCTTGATTATAAAAAAGATGGACTTATTACAGGACTTGGGGCTAATATTTTTAAACTTGCAGGTTCAGTAATTTTATATGGTGTAATTTCAGCCTTTATTTTAGCGATTGTGAGAGTGGTAATTGGTGTCTAGTAGAAAATATAAAAATGTTTATTTAAATGATTATTTTACAATTGTGGGTCCACTTGAAAAGATGAGTCATTTAAAAAAATATAATTTAGCAATGGATGATTATTATTATAAAGAAAAAACCTTTGAACAAGCCGAAGTTAAAATGCAAAATACAGTAGTTAGTAATTTGATGAAAAACAATTTTTTAAATGAAGGAGAAGTAGATTTATTAGTTGGTGGAGATTTAACAAATCAAATTGCTGTTTCAAATTATAATGCTAAAAATTATAATATTCCATTTTTAGGAGTATATAGTGCTTGTGCAACATTTGTAGAAGAATTAATACTTGCTAGTAATTTTGTGGAATGTAGTGGTTTAAAAAAGGTCATTACTGTTGTTAGTTCCCATAATTTAACAGCGGAAAAACAATTTAGATATCCAGTAGAATACGGAGCACCAAGGCCACACACATCAACATTTACAACTACGGGAGCTATTGCAACTTTAATTGGTAAAAAGATAAGTAAAATAAAAATGGAATCATCTACAATAGGAATTCCTATTGATATGGATATAAGTGATGCAAATCATATGGGAGCAGTTATGGCCCCAGCAGCAGCATCAACATTAATGCGTCATTTAACAGATTTAAAAAGAGATGCCTCTTACTATGATCTTATTTTAACTGGAGATTTAGGTTGTGTAGGCAGTAAAATATTAAAAGAATATATGGAAAAAAATTATAATATACAACTTAAAAATTATATGGACGCCGGCTGTGAATTGTTTTTAGATAGTCAAGAAGTTTATGCTGGTGGTAGTGGTCCTGCTTGTCTTCCTTTAGTTTTATTTTGTAAAATTTTAAATAGCAAAAAATATAAAAAAATATTAATTATAGGAACAGGAGCTTTGCATTCAACAACATTTGTTAATCAAAAATCAAGTATTCCAGCAATTGCTCATGCTATAAGTTTGGAGGTGGAATAATGAATTTTCTAAATGCCTTTTTATTTGCTGGTTTTGCTTGTGCAATTGCTCAAATAATCCTTGATAATACCAAACTTACTCCTGGACATATAACAAGCATTTATACTGCAATTGGAGCCTTACTTTCTTTTCTTGGAGTATATGATGATTTAATTGTAAAGTTTGGAGCTGGAGCAACTGTATTAATTTCCAATTTCGGTCATATGCTTTATCAAGCAGCTATTCAAGGTTATATGGCAGAAGGAATACTGGGGATTTTCTCTAATATGTTTACTAAATCATCAGCGGCAATTGCTGGAGCTATAATATTTGCTTTTTTAGTATCTTTAGTAGCTAAACCTAAGAATTAGTTGGAAATGTTAAAAAAATGCCATATTATTCATATTGAAAACAAATTATGTATAGAGGTAGTAAAAACTTATGAGAAAATGGGATATGAATTAATTGAAATAAATTAATTCATTTTTTTGTTTTAAGAAAAATATCTAATTGTTATTGCAATTTGTAAATCAAAGTGAGTATATGTATCCATTATTTGATACTACTGATTCAAAGAAATTAAATGCAAAAGTTAAATGGTTATTAGATAGCTTGAAAGATACGGAATTAATAGTTAATATTGGTGATAATAGACATCCCTTTTATGTAAAAAATTATCATACTAGTGATTGAAGTTGCTTTTATTCATTATTAACAATTGTATCAACAGCCAAACACAGCCAAATAAAAAGTCCATCAACAGCCAAACACAGCCAAATAATAAAAGGGCAAATAATAGTTAATGTATCACTATCTATAACATTAATTACTAGTAATTGTGCTCAGATTGAATATCCGAGCACTACAAAAACTCCCTGTAACCCCCTGTAGAAAAATATAATAATATAATTATAATTTATAGGTATTTTTAATAGAATAATTAAAGCGAACAAATATTTGCGAAAAAATGTTGACTTTTTTTAAAAAGTATATTACAATTAATTTGTATCAGAGTATATTAGGGAGGAAAAATGAAATCTGTTAAAGAAGAAAAGAATAAAGATAAAGCACTAGAACAAGTTCTTGCGGATATTGAAAAGCAGTTTGGAGCTGGTGCTATTATGAAACTAGGGGATAATGAACATATTGAAGTAGATGTGGTATCTAGTGGTTCACTTGCTATTGATATTGCTTTAGGTGTTGGAGGTTATCCAAAAGGAAGAATCATTGAAATATATGGACCTGAATCAAGTGGTAAAACTACTGTTGCCCTTCAAGCTATAGCAGAAGTACAAAAAGCTGGAGGTAGAGCAGCATTTATTGATGCAGAACACGCACTTGATCCTGTATATGCTAAAAATTTAGGGGTTGATATAAATGAACTTTTATTAAGTCAACCAGATACTGGAGAACAAGCTTTAGAAATTTGTGATGCTTTAGTTAAAAGTGAAGCAGTAAGTTTAATTATAATTGACTCAGTTGCTGCTTTAGTTCCCCAAGCGGAAATAGATGGGGAAATGGGAGATTCTCATGTTGGTTTACAAGCTAGACTTATGTCGCAAGCCTTAAGAAAATTATCAGGTACCATGAATAAAACAAAAACAACAGCCATATTTATAAATCAACTTCGTGAAAAAGTTGGAGTAATGTTTGGTAATCCCGAAACTACTCCAGGTGGTAGAGCTCTTAAATTTTACTCAACAATTCGTCTTGATGTTAGAAAAGGTGAACAAATTAAAATGGGAGACCAAATAATTGGTAACAAAACTAATATCAAAGTAGTTAAGAATAAAGTAGCTCCACCATTTAAGACTGCTAGTGTAGATATTATGTATGGTGAAGGGATTTCTAAAGAAGGAGAAATTATTGATATTGCAAGTGATTTAGCAATTTTAGATAAAAGTGGAGCATGGTATTCTTATAATGGTGAAAAAATAGGTCAAGGAAAAGAAAATGTTAAAGCTTATTTAAAAGAAAATACTCAACTTCGTGATGAACTTGAACAAAAGATTAGAGAACATTATGGTTTTGTAAAATCTAAAGACAAAAAAGAAGATAAAAAAGATGCAGAATAAAAAAGGTCGCAAGACCTTTTTTCTATTCTACTGATTTTAGAGAATCAATCATATTTACTTTTCTAAGAATAAAGTTGGTAATTATTTGGACAATTATAGTAAATATAATCATTATTACAACTGTTAAAATGTAACTTAAATAATGTATTTGTTTAATAAATATTATCTCATCAGTCTCAGCAACAGTTAAAACAAAAGCGTTTAGACCAATACCTACGAGTAAACCAATAATTATACCAATAATAGTTAGAATAATTGTTTCTCTATAAACATACATTGATATTTCTTTATCGTTAAAACCAAGTACTTTTAATGTAGCTATTTCTCTAGTTCTTTCCGAGATATTGATAGTTGTTAAGTTATATAATACTGTAATAGCTAATACTGATGAAAAACCAATAATTAAAAATACTATATGGTTCATACTATCAAAGATATCTTGCAGTGTAGATACACTATCTTCGGTATATTGAATGTTGCTAAAATACTCACTTGCAAGTAAAGTATCACCTAAATCATTGATGTTAGCAATAATTGTGTTGTAAGAAATATCACCAAAAACTAAATTGTAATAATTAGTATTCATATAAACATAATTATTAATATAATTTTTACTAATTCCAGAAATTTTAATTACATATATTTCATTGTTGTTATCTCTTAGAGTTATAGTATCACCGACATCAACATTTAATATATCAGCAATTTTTTCAGTAACTATTGCGCCTTCATCATCTAAAGATAGGGGATTACCATTTAAATCTAATAGATCATAATAATTACTAATATCATTATCTAAAAAAGCTAAAGAGTAAACATCAATGTTTTTATTATTAGCAGCAAAAGTTAATGTTTCCATGTGAGCGTATAAGGGATTTTCAATATTATTATTTGCAAGTAAATTATTAATTTCGACATTTTCTTCAGTAACACTTTCGTTTAAGAAAAGCATAGAATCATATTTTTCTATTTCACCATACTGTATATCAAGAATTTTAGAAATACTATCTTTTATACCAAAACCTGTTAAAAGAAGAGCAGTACAACCTGATATACCAATAAGAGTCATAATAATTCTTTTTTTGTATCTAAATAAGTTTCTAATTGTAACTTTCCAAGAAAATGATATTCTTTTCCAAATAAAGTTGATTTTTTCAAGCAATACTTTACGACCATTTTTAGGACTAGCTGGTCTAAGTAGATTAGCAGGACTGTTTTTAAATTTAACAGCAACAGCAATAAAAGTAACTAGAGACATAGTAATGATACAAACTTCAATTATACTTATACATATTGGAATATTTGCATAAGTTTTTAAACCAGGAATAATATAAGATTGTGTGTATACATTATATAAAACATGAGGTATTATTGTATAACCAATAGTTAAACCTATTAATAAGCCAAGTAAAGTAGCTAATAACACATAGAATATATAACTAAATATTATTTTGAATTTACCAATTCCCAGAGATGTGAAAATACCAATTTCAGTTCTTTCTTCTTCAATCATTCTTGTCATAGTATTTAGACACATTAGGAAAGCAACAGCAATAAAGAATATTGGAAATACCGCAGCAATTGAATCAATTTTCGTGGCTGATTCTAAGAATGTTGTATATCCGGAGTTATCTTCCCGATCAAATAAATACCATTCGGGTTTTTCGAGGGTTGCAATTTCTGCTTCAGCATTAGCAATTTCTGTTAATCCTTCATTGATTTGGTTTTGAAATTCTGCATAGTTAGTATTATATTCTTCTAAGTTTTCATTTAAAGTTTCTTGTTGTTTATCTAAATCTTCTCGATTAGAATTTAGGGTATTTAATGTTTCATTATAGGTATTATTAAACTCATTTCTAGCATTAGTTATTTCATTTAAACCACTTTTTATTTCATTTAAACTTGTAACTAAAGTATTTAAATTATTAATAGTTTCCACAGTTATTTGATATTGTGGATTTGTCTCATCAAGTGTTGCAAGTAAATTATTTAGGTTAGTAATTTCAGTATTTAGAGCATTTATTGATTCATCTATATTACTAGTTACAATACCATAAGTTGTAAGAGTAGCATTAATTTTTGCTAAATTAGTATTAAGAGTAGCTTCATTGTTATCAAGTTCTGTTAATACTTGAGTTCTTCTTGTTTCTAATTCCGCCAAGGCATTATTTATTTGGGCATAGCCAGAGTTAATTTGAGCTTGACCACTGTCTAATTCTTCTTTAGCATCACTAAATTTTTCTTCATTTTCACTTTTTAAGTTATTTATTTCTTCTCTGGCATCATAGATTTCTTCCATGGCTGCTGTTTTAATTTCTTCATATCTAATTGTTTCTCTGATTGGTGCTAGTTCTTCAAGTTCTGCATTTAATTCTTTTATTGTTTCATCATAATCATCACGATAACTTGTTGCATCAGTGCTACCTTTAGCAATTAGATAAATTTCGGTGTAATATTCCATATTGAAATTATCTTTGTTTATATATATGACATTATCAAGTTTGCCATCAGAAACAGTAGATATACCTAAGTTAGAATAAATATACATACTACTATTAACGGTACCAACAACTTTATAGGTATTATTTTTTAAATAATCCCCATAATCTTCATCTTCGATTATTATGGTATCACCGATGTTATATGAGCCATCTAAAACTAAACACTCATTATCTTCTTCGGGCATTTTGCCATCAACTAAAGTAACATTGTTGATATCGTGAGTTATTCCATATATTTTAGTAGCATCGCCATCAATTACAGTTTCATAGGTGTAGTTTGCTTCAATAACTTCGGTATTATTTAGATTTTTAAGAGCAGTTAGGTCATCTTCGGTTAAGCCCATGGTACTAACAATGCGATAATCCATTAAATTAGTTTTATCATAGTATTCATCCATAGTACGAATCATATCGGATGAAGTTTCACGAACTCCGGCGAAGAAAGCTGCTCCAATAGCAATAATTAAAATTAAAGTTATAAAACGACCTAAAGAATGTTTGATTTTTCGTAAGGTATTTTTAAACATGAACATTACCAATCAATCTCCTCAACACTTTTAGGTTTTTTATGAATTATAATATCTTCAATAGTTCCATTTTTCACTTTTATAACTTTATCAGCAATTTCTGCAATTACAGCATTGTGGGTAATAATAATTGTTGTTGTTTTAGTTTTGTGACAAGTGTTTTGTAATAACTTAATAATCATTTTGCCAGTTTTACTATCTAGAGCACCAGTTGGTTCATCACAAAGTAATATTTTAGGATTTTTGGCTAAAGCTCTTGCAATTGATACTCTTTGTTGTTCACCACCGGAAAGTTGGGCAGGGAAGTGGTCCATGCGATCTTTAAGTCCAACACTAGCTAAAGTTTCTTTACTATCTTTAGGATTTTTGCAAATTTGATTAGCTAAAGAAACATTTTCTAAAGCAGTTAAATTACCAACTAAATTATAAAATTGAAAAACAAAACCAATATCATACCTTCTATATTTGGTAAGTTCTTTACGATTATATTTAGAAATATCAGTTCCATCAATTATAATCTCACCACTAGTTGGTGAATCCATTCCTCCGAGAATATTTAAAATAGTAGTCTTGCCGGCGCCAGAAGGTCCTAAAACTACAACAAGTTCTCCTTCATCAATAGAAAATGATACATTATCTAATGCTTTAATTGTTACTTCTCCCATTTGGTATATTTTTGTTAAATCTTTTACTTCGATAAATGCCATAAGCATCCCTCAATTCTTTTCTTTACAATATTATTATAACTTAAAATTATTGTAAAATAAATAATTTATTAGTGAAAACTTTGTGATATAATAAGATTATGTATAAAAAAGTTTATGTTGAAATCACTAATGTTTGTAATT
Source organism: uncultured Bacilli bacterium (assembly GCA_944372205.1). Taxonomy (GTDB): domain Bacteria; phylum Bacillota_I; class Bacilli_A; order RF39; family UBA660; genus Onthocola_B. The sequence goes on along the minus strand of CALVYM010000006.1, from coordinate 12,176 downwards.
TAAATTGTTCTTTTTGTATTCATAACCAAAGAGAATCTATTTTTATGAGCAAAGATCATTTTAAGATAATTTTAGAAAAGTTAAAACCATATACAAAATACTTATATTTTCATGTAATGGGAGAACCTCTAATACATCCATATATTAATGAATTTATTAATATGGCAAGTGATAATTATTTTGTTAATATTACTACTAATGGTTATTTAATTGATAAAATAAAGAACAATAAAAATATTCGTCAGATAAATATATCACTTCATAGTTTTAATGATAAATATAATAAAACATTAAATGAATACTTAACTGATATATTAGAAGTTACTAATATTTTAAAAGAGTATACTTATATAAATTACAGGATTTGGGCAAGTAATCCTTATAAAAAAGATATAATTAAAATACTAGAAGAGTATTATAATACAACTATTAATGGACATACCAAGCTCTCTAAAAATACTTTTATAGACTTTGATACAGAATTTTTCTGGCCGGATTTATCAAACAACTACTATAATGAAATTGGTACTTTCTATGCTCTTAAAAATCACATTGCTATATTAGTTGATGGCACCATTGTACCTTGTTGTCTAGATAGCAAAGGTAGTATTAATTTAGGTAATATATTTGAAAGTTCTATAGAAGATATAATAAATAGTAAGAGATATCAAAAAATGTTAATTAACTTCAAGAATAACAAACGATGTGAAGAATTATGTAAACATTGTAATTTTTTAGATAGATAAACGAAATACTAAATTAGAAAAACTAGCGAAGTATTAAATGAATAAAAGCTAAAACGAAAACTAAAATCAACAAATAAATTTAAAGGAGTAAAATAAAGATTTAAATTCAAAAAAATAAAGCCCCAAAATGATAGACAAAATTTTTCTGCACAAATTTCAACCGAAAGGTTGATTTTTTTTGGTAGAATGGGGAAAAATAGGGTATGTGATATTCTAAAATGAGGATGTGAATTGAAAAAATGAAACAAACACTAAGTACCAAAAAAATGATAATATTTGTAATCGTTGGAGTATTAATGTTAATAGTTAGTTTATATTTTTTGTATTTTGAAAAGTCAGATAACAATGTTAATATAATGCAAAATATAAATAAAGACTCAAAAGTAATAAATACTAATATGTTAACATTAATGTATGAAACCAACGCTGGGAGTGGTATCTATGAAGAAACCAAAGATACAACATGGCCGGATTCTGGTTATATTTTTAATGAAAACTTAAGTGGTTGTGAAAATGGGGGAGAACTAGATTACAATTCACAAAATAATACAGTAAATTTATTAAGTAATTCTTCAGATAGATGTTATGTATATTTTGATAAATATGATGGAGTGTGGATTGATAATATAGATGTTACAAATATAACTGGAAGTTCAATTACATTAAATGTAAGTGCAACTAGTGAAAATGGTAGTATAACAAATTATTACTATTCATTAAATGATAGTGAAGAATATATTCCAAGCACTAATAATGTTATAATTATAAAAGATTTAATTCAATTAACTAAATATACTATTTCTGTTTATGCTGAAGATAGTGTAGGAAAAAGGTCAAATATATATGAACTTGAAGTTACAACAACTGATGCTACTGGTCCTGTAATAACTAATGTAACAACGACTAATATTACAATGAGTAGTATATCTGTTGCAGTACAGAGTGAAAGTCCAGTAGAAGTAACAAGATATTATTATTCTATTGATAATGGTAATTCATTTTATTTAGGTGGCAGTACCCATACTTTTAGTGGTTTAACTGGAGAAACAGATTATAACATTTTAGTTTATGTCATTGATACTGAAGGAAAAGCTTCTACAGAATATAGTTTAAGTGCAACAACAGAAGGTTTACCAACTCTTGCAACAGTATGTAGTAATGGAGATAATTTAGCAAACTGTATAAAAGAACTTTATAATGCTGGTGGTGAAGGATATGGTGGCTTATATTTACATGATGGCTTAGGAACTTATGAAAATTATGACCAAGAAGCAGGGGATAATTCTTACAGATATAGTGGAGCCAACCCAAATAATTATGTATGTTTTGGTTCAACAGCTGCAACATGTCCAGATGATAATTTATACAGAATAATAGGAGTATTTGATAATCAAGTAAAACTAATAAAAAATACTAGTATTGGTAATTATACATGGAGTGGTTCTACTACTGTTTATCCTTATGGAGATGCAAATGCTCCAACAAATACATGGAGTAGCAGTACTTTAAATACAAGCACATTAAATGGAACTTATTTAAATGGTTTAGGAAGTACTTGGAGTAATAAAATAGCAACGACCACATGGAAAGTAGGAGGATTTAGTGATTTTTTGAATGTCACAGTAAAAACGGTATATAATAATGAATTAATAAATCCATCTGAAACTACTACTTATTCTTCAAAAGTAGGATTATTATATTTAAGCGATTATGGATATACAGTTATTCCAGCATATTGGGAACTTAATTTGATTTCATATTATAATGATGATCTTACTCAAAATAATTGGTTATATTTAGGACAAAATGAATGGACAATTTCTCGCGATTCTAGTGATACTTCTAGTGCGTTTATTGTGACTAGCACGGGATCAGTGAGTAGCAGCAGTGTGTATGCTTATTCTCTTTTGTCTACGGTTATTGCTAATCAGTATGCCACTCGCCCTGTCTTTTATCTAAACTCTTCGATAACTTATAGCGGGGGTACTGGGGAAGCCAGTAACCCTGTGAGAATAAATTAATGGCGAGGAAAATGCTCGTCTAGGGCCCTTGCGGTCCAGGCGAGCGGGGTAAATTAAAATTAGTAACAGTGATTAAATTGTATAGACAGTGATTAGATTAGAGGCACATCTGGCTGGTTGCAGCATAGTTGCAAGCGGCCAGTAAGGCAAATTATCTACATCCGCTGGTATAGCGGATATAATACTATACTTGGGTAGTCTTGCAATAATTTCTCGCAATTCTAGTAATACTAATAATGCGTTTAATATGAATAGCACGGGAGCAGTAAGTAACAACAATGTGTATGACTATTCGATTGGGTCAACGGTTAATACTAATCAGTATGCCACCCGCCCGAGACCTTTGCAGTTCTAGTGATATAAGATTACGGTTTTATGATTGAAAGAAGTAAAGGACAAAGATTATCCTGGACTTAGTCCAAACATGAAATATGGACGGAGAGTTATATGTAACTCTCCTATATGCCATATTATTTTTATTAGTTTAAAACTTTTGTCGACTTTTGTCGAATCGCTTGCAATATTAAAAAATATCAGTAAAATAGATAACTGTTACCTGTATTGGTGAGGCGTCGCTGTTATCCATTTTTTAACTCCTCCTTCTAAAATAAGGATAAAAAGGAGGGATGTACAGTTGAATGAAGATTTATATCTGCTAGTAGTCATTTTGATGCTGGTCATCTATGGAACAAACAACAAAAAAGACGCCGATAAGTAAAATGTAGCGTCTGATTCGTATTAGGCGTTACCCAATACAGGTAACACTTACATATATAATATACCAAACTTCAATAAAAAATACAATATTTTATAAAAGTATTTACAAAAAAATATTAATAAAATATAATTAATTTAATTGGAGGTATATATGGATTATTTAGAAAATATGTTAAATCATAATAAAATATTAAGTGAGTATGCATGTCTTGATAGTGATGCTATATATTTGCGTGATCATCAAGATGATTTTCGTACACCTTTTTTTAGAGATATAGACAGAATTATTTATACTCTCGCTTTTGTTAGGTATTCTGATAAAACGCAAGTATTTTCCTTTAAAGAAAATGATCATTTAACTAAAAGAATGATTCATATTCAGTATGTATCTAAAATTGCTAGAACTATAGGAAGAGCTTTAGGTTTAAATGAAGACTTGATTGAAGCCGCGGCTTTAGGCCATGACCTTGGACACACGCCTTTTGGCCATGTGGGAGAAGCCATACTAAATGAAATAAGCATAAATAATAATGAAGGATATTTTAACCATAATGTCCATAGTGTAAGATTACTTATGTATATTGAAAACTATGGGAAAGGACTAAATATAACGCTGCAAACCCTTGATGCGATAATGTGTCATAATGGGGAATTTGCAAGTCAAATGTATGAAGTAAAGAAAAAAACTAAAGAAGAATTTTTGAGGGAATATAAATCTTGTTATAAAGATAGAAGTGCTATCAAGAAGCTTCGACCTATGACACTAGAAGGGGCTGTTGTTAGAATTAGTGATTTAATTGCTTATTTAGGCAGAGATATTGAAGATGCTAAAAGAATGGGATTAATTGATTTTTCTGATATACCAGTAAGTGTTAAAGAAAATTTAGGAACAAGTAATAAAGAAATAGTAAATACTATAGTAATGGATATAATAAATAATAGTATAGGGAAAGATTATATTAAATTAAGTGATAATGTTTTTAAATCAATTGTAGAATTAAAGAAATTTAATTATGAAAATATTTATTATAAGGCTTATACAGATGAAGAAAAAAATAAATTAAGATTAATGTTAAATACTTTATTTAATAAATATATGAATGATTTAGAAAATAATAATATTGATTCTAATATAATTAAGTCTTATTTAGCTAATATGAGTGATGAATATAAAAATAGTAATAGTAATGCCCGAATTGTAATTGATTATATCGCCGGCATGACAGATGATTACACCTTAAGAGAGTATAATAATTATTTAAATTTGGCACATACTAAATTTGAGTAGGTGATTTAATGGTTTATAAAACTTATAAATGTAATTCTTATAATATCCATACAATTAAAACTGATAGATTTAAAACAGTACATATGGAAATAATATTTCGTAAAAATATTGTTAAAGAAGAATTAGTTAATTATGCTTTTTTAGTAGATATGTTAATGGAATCAAGTAAGAATTATCCGAAAAGAAAAGATGTAATTACAAAATTAGAAGAATTATATAAATTAGTAGTTTATGGTACTACTGTTAAAACCGGTAATGTTCTAAACTCCAATTTTATGGCGGATTTTATTGACCCTAAATTTATTGATGAAGAAGATTACCTAGAAAATGTTATCAAATTTATTTTTGAAATGCTTATGAACCCTAATGCTACTAATGAAGAATTTGATTTAAAAGAATTTAATTTTGTTAAAGAAAGATTAAAAAGAGAAATAAAAAGTATTGATGAAAATCCTTTTAAGTCAAGCATGCGGAAAGCAATGAACGCAATGGATAAAAGCAGTGTTACTGCATTCCCATTAATGGGTTCAGTTGAAGAGCTTGATGATATTACTCCTAGTAGTTTGTATAAGTATTATAAAAAATTATTTAAAGATAATACTTGCGATATATTTATTATCGGTGATGTTGATTGTGATAACATAGTTTCATTAATTCAAAAATATTTTAAACATCGCTATATAAATACAAATAAATTAGTTTTAAGAGTAGATAATAAGGAAAAGAAAAAGGTAACTACTAAAGAAGATGTAAGTGATAATTTACAAGCAAATTTAGTAATGATTTATAATATTGGAGAGCTGCCAGAGGTAGAGCGACATGTAACAATGCAAGTATTTAATTATATCTTTGGAAGCGGGGGGTTAACTAGCAAATTATATAAAAGAATAAGAGAAGAAAATAGTTTATGTTATAACATAAGTACTCTTTATTTAAAATATGATGAGTTAATAGCTATTCATATATCACTCGATACTGCTAATGTTAAAAAAGCGGTATCTTTGGTAAAAAAAAGTTTAAAAGAAATGCAAACTGGGGATTTTTTAGATAGTGACTTAGAAGATGCTAAGAAAAGTATTAATTTAGCACTAGATTTAACTAGTGATAATAATTCTTCACTTTTAAATAATTATGTTTTTCATGAATTTGATAATTTGCCACTAATAGATGAGCGAAAGAAAAGTTTAGCTAAATTAACTAAAGAAGATGTAGTAAATGTTTCTAAAAAGTTAAAATTAAATACCATATATGTACTTAAAGGAAAGGAAAATATTGAATGAAAGAAATAATTTTAGAGGGTTTAAATGAACGTATTTATGAACATACTACTAAAAGTGGTTTAAAAGTATATATGTGGGTTAATGAGCGTGTTACATCAACATTTATGTCTTTATCCGTAAAATATGGATCAATTCATACTAAATTTAGGGTTGGTAAAAAAACATATGAAGTACCCAATGGGGTAGCGCATTTTTTAGAACATATTAAATTTAATATGGACGCTAGTACTGTTGCTCATGATGAATTTTATAAATTAGGGGCAGATTCTAATGCTTTTACAACATTTGAATATACAAATTATATTGTTTATGCTACAAAAAATCTAGATAAAGTTTTAAATTTATTACTTGATTATGTGTATAATCCATATTTTACTAAAAAGATGATTACTAAAGAAAAGGGTATAATAATTGAAGAAGCTAATATGACTGAAGATGACCCTTATTCTGTAATATTTTTTGATAACTTAAAAAGTGTTTTACAAAAAAGTAATTTTAGAGAGGTAATTACTGGTACTAAAGAAGATATAAAAGAAATAAATATTGATGATATATTAAATGTTTATAATAATTTTTATCATCCTAAAAATATGTTTTTAACTATTACAGGTAATATTAACCCTTATGAAATGGTGAAAATAATTGATGAAAATTTAGATAAAAAAACATTTAGTAAATATAGTGAACCTACTATTATAACAGAATCAGAACCTAAAAAAGTAACAAGTGAATATCAAGAAATAAGAGTAGGGATAAATGATCCACAGATTAAATATAGTTTAAAGATTCCTATTAATAAATTTAAAGATATCGATTTAATAGATTTAAAAATGGCTATTAATTTAATTATGAACATTAATTTTGGAGCAACTAGTGATTTTAGAGAAGAATTAATTAGTAAAGGCTTAATTACTAGTACAAGTTATTATGTTGATAAATATGATGAATATATGGTAGTTACTATTAATGCTAATACTAATTATCCAAAAGAAGTTATTAATAAAATAAAAGAAAAATTAGATGATTTAAATGTTAATGAAAAAGATTTAACAAGAAAGAAAAATGCTACTATTGCTACAATGATTTTAGATTATGAAGATATTGAAAATGTTAATATGAAAATACAAAGTGATATAATTAATAATGGAGAAATTATTACTGATTTAAAAAAGAGAGTTAGTAATTTAGATAAAGAAACTTTAGAGGGTGTAATGAGGCATATTAATAATGATAATGTAGCAGTAAATGTATTTTTGCCAAAAGAAAACCAAGAAGGTTAATTCTTGGTTTTTATCTGTTGTAAAATTCAACGATTAATTGTTCATTGATTTCTGGGTTAAGTTCACTTCTTTCAGGAACTCTTACATACTTACCTGATAATTTTTTCTTATCCATTTCTAGGTATGCAGGAACAGTAGCATTTTGTTCAATTGCATCAATTATAGCAGGATGGTTTAAAGAATTTTCCTTAACAGAAATGATATCTCCAACTTTTGTTGTGTATGATGGGATATCTACTTTTTTACCATTTACTAAAATATGACCATGATTAACTATTTGTCTTGCACTTCTTCTTGTTCTTGCCATTCCTAGGCGATAAACCATATTATCAAGTCTTGATTCAAGTAAGATTAATAAATTTTCTCCAGCTTTACCTTTCATTTTAGAGGCTTTATCAAAAGTCTTTCTAAATTGTTTTTCATTTAAACCATAAAGGATTCTTACTTTTTGTTTTTCTTGCATTTGAATACCATATTCACTTAATTTACGACGATGGTCTTTACCATGTTGTCCTGGTGCATAAGGTCTTCTAGCTAAATCTTTACCATTTTCAAGTGTTGAAAAACCTAATCTTCTTGACTTTTTATTAGCTGGTCCAGTATATCTTGCCATAACTACTCCTTTCTAATATATTTTTTTGCAAAAGTATTTATGAATTGTACCAATATTATAGGGAGTTTAAATTAATTTTTCTAGGGCAGTCCTAGATACTTTATTCCAAACGGTTTAAACACATTATAATTTAGTACAACACTGCCTAAATAAACTTGCGAATATATTATATAATAAATATATGTTTAATGTCAAACATTTTCCGTAATTTATTCAACTGTAACTGATTTAGCTAAATTTCTTGGTTTATCTATATCACAGTTATTATTTTTAGCAACTTTATAAGCTAGTAGTTGCAAAGGTATAATTGTCAGAATACTTTCAAGTATTGGATGAACTTCTGGTATTTTAATAAATTCATCGTAGAATTTATCAACTGGCTCTATAAAACTTTCATAAATTACAAAAGCTCCTCGAGCCTTAGTTTCTTTAATATTACTTATAGTTTTATCAACTAAATCTTTATTAGTAGCAATAGCAATAACAGGAGTACTAGCTTCAATTAAAGAAATTGTGCCATGTTTAAGTTCTCCGGCTTGGTAAGCAACACTATTTATATAAGATATCTCTTTTAGTTTTAATGAGCCTTCTAAAGAGTTAGCATAATCTAATCCTCTGCCAATAAAGAAGATTTGTTTATTTTTACTGATTTTATCAGCAATATTATAATATTCTTGATAATTATTTATTTCTTCTTTAATTAATTTAGGCATTTTTTTGATATCTTTAAAAATGCTTTCTAATTCATCTTTTTTAATTACTTTATTAATATATCCTAAATACATAGTTATTAAGCTAAATACTGTAAGTTGTGATAAATAAGCTTTGGTTGTGGCAACAGAAACTTCAATGCCTGCTTTAGTGTAGATGCAATAGTCTGATTCTCTGGCAACACTACTTCCTAGGACATTTACTATTGCTAGAGTTTTAATACCATCATTTTTAGCTTTTCTTAAGGCTGCGAGAGTATCTGCAGTTTCTCCAGATTGCGATACTAATATTACTAAAGTATCTTCATCATAGAAATTTTTTTGATAACGATATTCACTAGCAACTTCTGTATATACTAAGATATTTGCATATTCTTCAATTAAGTGTTTTGCTATAACTCCTGTGTGATAAGCTGAACCACAAGCAACAATATTAATTTTTTTAAAATTCTTTAAGAAACCAAAATTCTTTTCTAAAGAATTTATGGTGCCATCAAAATAACTACCAATTGTATCTTTAAATACTTTATCTTGTTCATTTATTTCTTTTAACATAAAGTGTTCATAACCATTTTTTTCAGCCGTTTTTTTAGAACCAGTAAAGGTTAGAGTTTCTTTATTTACTGTATTTAAATTGGTATCATATATAGTTATGGTATCTTTAGTAATTTTAGCCATATCACCATCATCTAATAAAATATATTTGTTGGTATATTTAAGTATTGCTGGTACATCTGATGCTAAAAAGTTACCGGTTTTGCTTTTTGCAATAATTAATGGTGATGAATTTTTAAGAGCATAAATTGCATTAGCATCATCACGACAAATTATACCTAAAGCAAAAGATCCAATTAATTTTTTAGATACTTTGTTAATAGTTTTTAATATATCTTGTTCATCTTTGTAATAATAATCAAGTAGGGCTGGTATTACTTCCGTATCAGTTTCACTTTTAAAAGTGTATCCCCGCATTTTTAACTCTTCTTTTAAAGTAGAGTAGTTTTCAATTATACCATTGTGGACAACCGTAAATTTACCAACAGAATGGGGATGAGCATTAGTAATGCTCGCTTCACCATGGGTTGCCCAACGGGTATGGCCGATAGCTAAAAATGTATCAGTATCAAAATTCAATTTTTCTTTTAAATTAATTAATTTGCCTTTTTCTTTAATAACTTTTATGTCGTCATTTAAAAAATAGGCAATGCCTGCGGAATCATATCCGCGATATTCTAGTGATGCAAGACCACTATAAACTATGGGTATAGCTTTAGATGCACCAATATACCCAATTATTCCACACATAAAATTTCCTCCATACAAAAATTAAGTATGTGATATATTTTTTGTTACAATTTTGATTTTGCTTTTTTTAATATATCTAACGATTATACTAACCGTAACTACATCCGCCGAAGAATCGATAATAGTTAACCTCGTCACCCACAGGCCTGGCGCTAAACAAATAATTTACCTCCATTTATTATTTTGTTTTTACAAATATATTATATTATATAAAAATATGTTTTGTCAAAATTGCAAAATTTTAAAATATTTTATATAATATTGGTGGAGGTATAAAATGAAGAAGAAAAAAGAAAAAGTTGAAGCAACTTTAGAAGAAAAAACAATAGAAATTGATAGTGAAGCAAAAGTAAATAATAATGATGATTTAAGTAAAACATTGATACTTGCTTTAATTGGTTTAGTATTATTACTTTTGCCAGAAACACTTAATAATATTATTGGTTTTGTTGTTGGTGGTTGTCTTTTAATATTTGGAATTATAGGAATAATAAAATATATTAAAACTAAAGAATATAAATTTACTTCAAGTTTAGTATCAGGTATATTATATAGTGCCTTAGGAATTGTTGTTTTTATTAATCCAGCGTCAGTTATAAGTTTAGTTACTATTTGCTTAGGAGTATATTTGGTAATTAATGGAATTTTAAAAACAGTTTTTAGTTTTAATTTAAAAAGAATTACAACTAGATGGATTGGAGCTTTAGTTATGGGAATTTTAACAGTAATTTTGGGGCTTTTGCTTGTTATTAATCCGTTTGGTAGTGCCGTTGCAATTACGAAACTGGCTGGTGGCTTTTTAGTAGTTGTTGCAATATTTGATTTAGTAGATAGATACATAATTATGAAATAGCTCTTGCAGTAATTAAATATTTTAGTTATAATTAGATAGTAAATATGGGAGTAAGATATGCGAAAAATAATTGCTAGTTTAGATATTGGAAGTCATACAATAAAACTTGTAGTTGGTGAAATAGTTAAAAATAAACTAAATATTTTGGCGTGTGTTGATACTCCAGCAAGAGGGATAAAAAAAGGTTTTATAGTTAATCCTGAAAGTGCAATTGAAGCATTAGAAGATGTATTTAAAAAATGTGAAGAACAAATGGGATTACCTATAAAAAAAGTAATTGTAAGTGTACCTTCTAATGGAATTGATTGTTTTTTAAGTGAGGGATATACTTCTATTACTAATACAGAGAAAATTATAACTAGTAATGATTTAATTAGAAGCTTGCAGGCGGCTGTTTATAACAAGGTGTTAGATAATCAGGAATTAATGACTATACTTCCAACTAAGTTTTTGGTAGATGATACTGTAGTAACTGACTTACCAGTTGGAAGAAAAGCCGAAAAATTAAAGGTTAAAGCAGTAGTTGTAACAGTGCCTAAGAAAAATGTGACACCAATAGTTAGGTGCTTAGAGCGTATTGGTGTAAGTGTTGTAGATGTAACTATTGGAGCTTTAGGAGATTACTATGAATTTAAGGATAGTAAAAATAGTAGTGAAGTTGGAGCAGTTATAAATATTGGAGCTAGTAAAACAACCGTTTCGATATTTAATAAAGGTATTATTACTGCAAGTGAAGCAATTGACATTGGGGGAGATAATATTGATTATGACCTTGGTTATGTATATAAAATAAATAGAAAAGATTCACTTTATATTAAAGAAAATATTGCACTTGCTGATAAAAATATGGCTCAAGCTAGTGAATCAGTGATAGTTGAAGATAAAAATGGCGATAAAATTAAAATAAATCAGTATAGTGCTAGCGAAATTGTTATGAGTAGATTAGAAGAAATATTAAATTTAGCAAAAAAACAAATAAATCTCTTAACAAAAAAGCAAATTAGTTATATAATTATTACAGGGGGAGTAACAGAAACTACAGAATTTAAAGATATAGTTAATTATATTTTTAAAAATGCTACTGTAGGTAATGTTTTAGAAATAGGTGCAAGGCATAATAAATATGCAACTAGTGTAGGCTTAATCAAATACTATGATAGTAGGTTAAGACTAAGAAATAGAGATTTTTCAATATTTAATATCGAAGAACAAGAAAATTTGAGTGGAATACATAAAAAAGTAAATATAAATGATAATTCTATATTAGGAAAATTATTTGGTTACTTTTTTGATAATTAGAAGGAGTTTAATTTATGAATGGATTACAGATGGATCAAATAGCTAAAATCAAAGTAGTAGGTGT
>CALVYM010000005.1 GCA_944372205.1 uncultured Bacilli bacterium | reverse complement strand
AAGATGTATTAGAATATAAATTAAATAATTGGAATTTAGGTGAAACAATAGTAAGACTTAAACTTTAACCAATTATTTTTTTAATGGGGGTCTTATGGGAAATTTTATTTTAAATGTTATGGAAACTTATGGCTATATAGGAATATTTTTTCTAATTGCTATTGAAAATATATTTCCACCGATTCCATCAGAAGTAATACTTACTTTCGGAGGCTTTATTACAAAAAGCACAGATTTAACTCCAGTTGGAGTAATACTTGCATCTACCATAGGCTCTTTAATTGGAGCAATCATTTTATATTATCTAGGAGCACTTATAACAAAATTTAAATGGTTTAAGAAAAATAATCTTGATAAAACAAATAATTGGTTTGATAAATATGGGCAAAAGGCTGTCCTTTTTGGCAGATGTATACCTATTATTAGAAGTTTAATATCTATACCCGCAGGAATAAATAATTTGAATATGTATATATTTTTACTTTATACAGTTATTGGTTCATTAATATGGAATACTCTTTTAGTTTATGCCGGAGTAATACTTGCTGATAATTGGCATATTTTTGCAAGTTTAATAAGCAAATACTCTAAAGTAATATTACTAATAATTACCATTTATATATTTTATAAAATATGGAAAAAATGTATACATAAAAGAAAAATAGTGCTATAATACCTTTAATTAAGGAAGTGAGTTTTGTGCAAATTACTAGAAAAAATGTTTTATTAGCAGATAAAGTTAATGCTAAGTTATTTCAAGTTAATGGAGAATTATTGTGGAATAACTTTAAAATGGAAGTATTTAGTCAATTACAAATAGTTTGTAGTTTATTAAATACAGATATTAATACTTTAAGTGATGAAGAATTTTTAGAGTATTTTAATATGCTTTATGACATTAAGTGTTCTAAAAAAGATGAATTAGATATATTATCTTTAAAATATGCTCAAAAATTTGATAGAGTAGTTGAGATTAGTACATCTATGATTATTAATAATGATATTGGTCAAAAAAACAGATTAGAATGGGAACAATTATATCAAACAAAATTATTAATAGCTGTTGCTAAAGGTGTTGATATTGATTTAAATAAAACTTATTCAAAAGATGAACTTAAGTTATTGCTAGATAATTTTGATATAGTAATATTAGATGAAATATTAGAAAAAATAGATTATTGTGATTTTGTTAGGGAAACAATAGAACATTTTCCAATCGAAAATGCTTATACTCATCTAGCTAAATTTATAAAAGCAAACATAAATAAAGACTGTATAATGCAAGATATTATTTCTTATTATAATGAATTAATTGAACACATCCATGATGTTATAGTAATATGTAAAAAAATGAATAGAGAAGAATTAGTTGATGAAATAAAAGAATCTATTGCTGAATTCTTAACTTGTAGCAGTTTAAAAAGGCCTTAAAAAGGTCTTTTTAAATGAGCTTCAAACTAAAATTTGACAAAAATAGATATATTTGGTATAATTTAGTCCCATTGTGGAAATACTATGAACGATATGAAAAATTTACACAAATTTGACAAAAATAGTAGTTTGTGGTATAATGATATTGTTCGAGTAATTAGGGGGTATGGAAAAATGAAAGGATATGTTTTAGAATATGTTTGTGAAAACGAATTTAAGAAGTTGGAAAGAGCATTAAAAAAATATAATATGCTTGCTTTCAAAAAATTAAATTTTGATTATTATCCAGCTTTAAGAAATGGTAAATTCGTTGGTGAACTAGTTTCTGTAAATAAGAAAAATGGTACAGAAACCTATGAACTTAAACTTCCAAGTGATAAGATGTTTGCTCAAATCCACGGAGATGTTAAGTTAGTATATACCGTTCACAAAAAAGATGAAGTAGTAGTACTTGAAACTATTACACCATCAGATATCTTACTTGAAGGACATAGATCAGAACTTACAACTTATAAGGGTATAATGATATCTAAAGCAAATGCATCTAAAGACATGTTTAAAATCGATTTATTAAATATGTTACAAGATAAATAATTGATAAAGATTTAAGATTTAAGGGGGTTCTTAAATCTTTTTTTCTTTTACTATCACCGGATTACTCTAACCCTGAGCTAAAAGTGCAAAAAATTAATAAAAGTACTTGAAACAAATTTAGTAATGTGATATTATAATTGTATCACGGACCTCTAGCTCAGTTGGTTAGAGCATCCGGCTCATAACCGGACGGTCGAAGGTTCGAGTCCTTCGAGGTCCACCATTTTTTTATTTGTGCAGGTATGGCGGAATTGGCAGACGCGATAGACTTAGGATCTATTGGATTTATCCGTGGGGGTTCAAGTCCCTTTACCTGCACCAATTAAGGATTAAAGAGATTGAAAAATCTCTTTTTTTGATGGTGGACCTTCCCGCCCGGTTATGATTAAGTATGTAACATAGGCTAAAATAGTATGTAAAATAGTAAAAAAATAAAAAAATTTGCATTTGCTCCCTTAATTCGACAAAATATTTAAAATGTTTGTGGTAAGATACATCACTTAAGGAGGGCTGATTATGAATTCTATAGAAGAATTAATCGCAGAATTTGAAAGAATAAAAAGTTTGGGATATGTTCAAACAGTGGTTGATAATAGCATTAACGGCGGAGGTTTAACCCTAGAAAAACTGCTCGGTAAAGAGATTGATAATCTCTATACGCCAGATTATAAAGGAATAGAACTAAAAACTAAATCGCGTTTTAGTCATTTTCCTTTAAAACTATTTGCCTATGCTTTTGCTGGGCCAAAAGAGCATGAATCACTTGATATAGCTAGTCTTTATGGTTATAAGAATAGTTATAGTTACTTTTTAAAGGTATTGCTTAAATATAATAAGTTAGTATATTTTAATAAGCATTATTTTGAACTTACAAGTGATAATGAAAAATTTTATATTAATATCTATAATCATAAGAAAAATTTAATTGAAAAAAGAGGTTATATTTATTTTGATGATTTAATTAAAAGGGCAGAATTTAAATTAAATGAAATGGCTCTTATTAGGTATAGCAAGAAAAGTTTTAATAAAATAATGCATTACAGATATTATAAATTAACATATTACAAATTAAAAAAAGAAAATTTAATTAATTTAATTAAGGAAAATAAACTAAGTTTTTTAATTCATTTGTATTTTTACAAAGTTAATGGTATGTATGAAAATAGAAGTAAAAACATAGAACTTCAATTGCATGAAGAGGCAATACCAGCATTATTTGAAAGTATTAAGGAAATAGAATGATGAATATTGATAAAATAGTTGAAATATACAAAAATAACAAAAAGAATAAAGATAAAATTAATACTTTAGAATTAAAAGATTCTAAAGTATTAATTAAAGAATTATCTAAATATAATAAAATACCTATCAGTTTACTAAAATTATCATCAATTCAAGATAGTTTTAGTAAAAGATATAGTAAAAATAATAATTTAAATTTATATTTAAAATATAATAAAAAAGTATTTTTTTATAATTACAATTTTGAATTAAAGAGTGATTCTAAAAAATATTATTTAAATATCTATAATAGATGGCAAGAATACCTATATAAAATAGATATTATTGATTTTAAAAAAATTAAATATTTAGTTAATGAAAAACTAAAAAATTTATGTTTAGTATATTATTATTGCAACTATAAAGGCAAAAAGATATTTTATAATTATTATAAAATATCTTCATATAAATTAATTGATAAAGAAATAATTATTAATTTAATAAATAGTAACACAGTAAATTTATATTTAAATGGGAATAATTTAGAGTTAGTAATTAATGAAAACAGACTAAATGAACTGTTTAAAATATCTTTAGATGTCAAAATTTAAAAAAAATCACAAAAATTACACATTTTTTACATACTTTTCTCAAAAATATGTTATAATATTATTACGGAGGCGGGAGATATGAACGGTCCGTTCGAACAGACCGGTAGAAGTTTAAGTTTTCTTAAATATGTTCGTTATTGATCATTAACTCTTTTACAAACCTTTCTATAATATAAATTATAGTCTTATAGTTCCTACAATATTAAAGTATTAAGTTTTCTTTTAAATATAAACAATTTAAATACTGCTGTTAGTATCTCTAACCTCCAGATAGATTTAATATCTATCTTTTTTTCTGCATTAATCTTGATTAATGTAGTAATTTTTGATATCATTAATATGATGATGGGAGTAAGTTATGGATTATAGTAAAACAAGTATATTTAATGTCCAAGAATTAAGGCAAGAATTAATATTAATGATGCTTAATGAAGTAATTGAAGCATTAGAGTTTAAAGGATATAATGCCACAAATCAACTAGTGGGATACTTAATTACTGGAGATTTAAAATATATTACAACATTTAATAATTCACGAAAAAAGATTAGTGAATATGAGCGAAGTGAAATATTAAGAGCCATAATCAATGGTTATTTGGGGGTATAATGCGTTATTTGGGTTTGGATTTAGGTACAACCTCTTTAGGTGTTGCTATTAGTGATAAAACCAATACTTTAGCAAATCCCCTAGAATTAATAAAATTTGAAAGAGAAAATTATGAAGAAGCACTAGATAAGTTACTTAAAATAATAAGTGAATATAATATAAAGGAAGTTGTCTTAGGACTTCCTAAAAATATGGATAATTCTCTAGGTTTTGCAAGTAAGCGTAGTCTAAATTTTAAAAGTATGCTTGAAGATAGAGGAATAATTGTTCACCTAGAAGATGAAAGACTTACAACAGTTGAAGCAATTAATATATTAAAAACAAATAATGTCAAAAAAATAAATAAAAGCAAGAAGACGGATGTAATATCGGCGGTCTTAATATTAGAAAGTTATTTGAGGAAGCTATGAAAAATAATAAATTAGTAATTGAAAATGGCGATACATGCGAAAAATATGATATTTTGTTAAATGTTGAACTCAACAATAATAATTATGTTATTTATACCAAAAGAGAACAAAATGAATATGGGGATGTTATTGCTTACGCAGGAAATTATGAATTTTTGGATGGGGTACAATCTATAAAACCTATTGATGATGAAGAAATATTGGAATTTTTAGATAGAGTTTTATTAAATATCCAAGCGAAAATGAATGGAAGTGAAATAGATGAGTAAAAAAGGTAAAATTATTTTAATAATAAGTGCAATTATTATTGCTCTAATTGCTATTTTTGTTGGCATTTATTTTTATTTGTTATCTTCTGTATCTAGTGGCAGTACTAAAGTTTCTTTTACAGTCAATCGAGGTGACAGTAAAATGGAAATAGTTAGTAATTTAAAGGATGCCGGATTAATTAGGAACAAATATGCTGCCCTAATTTATATTGTCTTAAGTGGTAATACCAATATCCAAGCAGGAAATTATGAATTAAACCGCAATATGAGTACGGAAGACATTATCAAATCTTTAGCAAATGGCGATATAATTAATACCGAACGAGACAGTGTTAGCCTAACATTTAAAGAAGGTATTACTTTAGAAGAATATTTAAAAATTTTAAGTGAAAATACCAACTTAGAGTATGATACAATGATTAGTGAAATAAACGATTCTGAATTTTTAAATAATTTAATTAATGATTATTGGTTCTTAACTGATGAAATTCTAAATTCTGATTTATATTATGGTTTAGAAGGTTATTTATATCCTAATACTTATCAAGTACATACTGAAACTACTTTAAATGAAGTAGTTAGAAAAATGCTTGATGAAACAGCTAAAAAGTTAGATCCTTTAAAAGATGCAATTGCTACAAGTAATTATTCTGTTCATGAAATACTTACAATGGCTAGTATCGCCGAAAAAGAAGCAATGAATTATGAAGATAGGTGTAAAGTTGCTCAAGTTATATACAAAAGACTTGATATAGGAATGAACTTAGGAATGGATGTTACGGCTTATTATGGAGTTCATAAAAGTATGACAGATGCTCTAACAGCTCTTGACTTAGCGGATAATAACCCTTATAATACTCGTAATACATCTTTAATTGGCTTACCAGTTGGACCAATATGTAATCCAAGTGTGGAAAGTATTGAATCTGTACTTAATCCTGCAGATACCAACTATATCTACTTTTTTGCAGATATCCTAACTGGTAATGTTTATTTTACAGATGATTATGATGAATTTTTAGAATTTCAGAGATTATATGGATAGGTGATGATAATTGAAAGAACTAAAAGAAAATATTCTCGCGATGGAAGAATATGCTAAAGAAAATAATGTACCAATAATTGAAAAAAAATCAATTGTTTACATTATGAAGTATATTAAAGAACATAATGTTGAGGCAATTTTAGAAATTGGTAGTGCTATAGGTTATTCAGCCATACTTATGGCATCGAGTAATAGCAAAACCCAAGTTACAACTATTGAACGGGATGAAGCAAGATACATGGAATGTTTAAAAAATGTTAAGAAATGTGGCATGGAAAAACGTATTAATGTTGTATATCAAGATGCTTTAGAACTTAATTTAAGTGAAGAATTAAAATATGATTTGATTTTTATTGATGCTGCGAAGGGACAATATATTAAGTTTTTTGAAAAATATAAAAACTTTTTAAAACCTGGTGGAGTAATTATAACAGATAATTTGAATTTTCATGGTTATGTTGGTGAATCATCTAAACTTGATAAAGGTAATTTGAAAAGTTTAGTTGAAAAAATTGAAAGTTATATTGAATTTTTAAAAAATAATCAGGAATTTGATACCAAATTTTTAAATATTGGTGATGGCCTTTCAGTTAGTAGGTGGAAAGAATGAAATTAGTTACAGTTACAAGTAAAACAATAATAGATAAATTAAAAAATAATGAGGATATGGAGTTACTATATCCTCTAAAATCATATACCATTGGTTATGAAGTAACTTTTGATGTTAAGGATATTGATGGTTTTGTTTTAATTAATAGAATACTTGATGATTTTGACCTTGATAAGTTAGATAAATTATTACATGAAAATAATAATATAAAAGGTATAGTATTTGATGATTTAGGTATAATTGATATAGTAAGTGATTTAAATATTACTAAAATACTTTTAATTAATCATTATGCTAATAACTATAGATCAATTAATTATTATTTAGAATACGTTGATAGTGTAGTAGTATCTAGTGATATAACTGAAGAAGAAATAATAAATATTGTTAAAAATACTAAAAAAAGAGTAGTAGTAAATGTCTTTGGTATGAAAGATTTAATGTATTCAAGAAGATTATTACTTACAAATTATGCTAAACATTATAATATTAAAAATGAAAATATATTAGATGTAAAAATTAAGGATAAAGGTTTTAGAGTAATTGAAAATGAATATGGTACTTATTTTTATGCAAGTTCATATTATAATGCTCTAAATTTATTAAATCTAGATAATGTCTTATATTTTTGGTATAATCCAGTATTTTTAAGTGATGATAAAATATTAGATGTTGTATTAAATAATGATATAAGTAATATAGATAATGATTCATTATTTTTAGATAAAGCTACTACTTATAGGATAGGTGATTAAATTGACTGAATTACTTGCTCCAGCTGGAGATTTTGAAAGACTTTATTTTGCATTTTTATATGGAGCAGATGCTGTATATTTTGGAGGTCAAAATTTTGGCCTTAGAGCAAATGCTAAAAACTTTAATTTAGAAGAAATAAAAAAAGCTACTGAATATGCTCATAGTTTAGGTAAAAAAGTTTATGTAACCGTTAATATAGTATTACATGATAGTGATTTTGATGGATTAGATGAATATTTAAAATATTTAGATGAAATAGGTATTGATAGCATTATAGTTAGTGATATTGCTGTAATTAAAAGAGTAAAAGAATTAGGACTTAATCTTGCTATGTGCTTATCTACTCAAGCCAGCACAATGAACTCAAGAGCTGTTAAATTTTGGAAGAATTTAGGAGTTACAAGAGTTGTTTTAGCAAGAGAAGCAAGCAGAGAAGCAATTCAAAGAGTAAAGAATACTGGAATTGAAGTTGAGGCATTTATTCATGGAGCTATGTGTACTTCATTTAGTGGTAAATGTATTTTATCAAATTACATGACACTAAGAGATGCTAATCGTGGTGGTTGTGCTCAAGTTTGTCGTTGGAATTTTGAAAGAGATGATAAAAACCCAGATTTAACTATTACTCCTAAAGACTTAAATATGGTTAAGTTTTTAGAAGAAGAAATTAATATGGGCATTGATTCTTTTAAAATTGAAGGGAGAATGCGTTCAATATATTATGTGGCAACAGTTATTTGGTGTTATAGAAGAATGATTGATGGCATAATCAATAAAACTTTAACAGATAATGATAAAGCATATTATTTAGCTACATTAAACCGTTGTGCAAATAGAGAATCCACTCCCCAATTTTTTGATAAATTACCTGGAGTAGATGAACAATACTTCAATGAAAGAGATGAAATATCTAATCAAGATTTTTTAGGATTAGTATTAGATTATGATGAAGAAACTAAAATTGCCACAATTGATACCCGTAATTACTTTGAAATAGGAACAGAAGTGGAATTTTTTGGGCCAAATACGGAAACATTTAGTATCATTTTAAATAAAATATATAATGATTCTAATGAATTAATTGATGCATCAAGGCATCCTAAGACAATAGTTAAAATTCCAGTTTCTAAAAAGTTACAAAAAAATGATTTTATGCGTCTTAAAGTGATTGACAAAAGTAACATTTTATAGTAATATTATGAACTGGAAATCAAAATAAAAAGGAGAGATAAAAATGAATGATAATAAATTTATTATGACTGCGGAAGGATACTTACAAGCAGAAGAAGAATTAAATAATTTAAAAAATGTCAGGAGACCAGAAATAATTAAAGCTTTAAAGGAAGCTCGAGCACAAGGTGATTTATCAGAAAATGCTGATTATGACGCTGCTCGTAATGAACAAGCTCAAATCGAAGCTAAAATTCAAGAACTTGAATACAAACTTGAACATGCGGAAATTATTGACAATAAAGATAAAAATATTGTTAATTTAGGTTCAACAGTAACTATTAGCTTTGATGATGGTGAAGTAGAAGAATATAAACTAGTTGGTTCAATGGAAGCTGATCCGTTTGAAAATAAAATTTCAAATGAATCACCTTTAGGTATTGCTCTTTTATCTCACCGTATCGGAGATACAGTTTGTGTAGATTCTCCGAATGGAGGATATAATATAAAGATTGAAAAAATCGCATAAGCAATTAAAATAAATTGCTTATTTTCTATTGTGATGTTATAATATGTAGTAGTTAAGGAGAGAGATATATGGAAAAAAATGTACACAAAATTGAAATTAAATTAGATAAGGAATGGGTTGATGCTTTAGATAAAGCATTTAAAAAGAAAAACAAAGAAGTAAAAATTGATGGTTTTAGAAAAGGTAGTGCTCCAAAAGATATTTATTTGAAACACTTTGGTATTGAATCACTTTATGGTGATGCTATTGATAATGCTATTTCAACTGCTTATAAAAAAGCACTTGATGAAAGCAAACTAGAAGCGGTTGTAGAACCAAAAGTTGATGTAACAGGTATTAGTGATAGCAATATTATCTTTGAATTTACTATTATTACTAAACCAGAAGTAACTTTAGGTGAATATAAAAACTTAAAAGTTAAAAAAGAAAAAGTTGAAGTAACTGAAGAAGAAATTAATCATGAAATTGACCATCTAAGGGAACACATGGCTGATGTTGTTACTAAAGAAAATGGTGAAATTGCTGAAGGTGATACAGCAATTATTGATTTCGAAGGCTTTGTAGATGGTGAAAAACTTGAAGGTGGCAGTGGTGAAAACTTCCCACTTGAAATTGGTAGTCATTCATTTATCCCAGGTTTTGAAGAAGGCTTAGTTGGTCTTAAAGCTGGTGATGAAAAAGAACTAAATTTAAAATTTCCAGAAAACTATGTTGAAGATTTAAAAAACAAAGATGTTACATTTAAAGTAAAGGTAAATGAAGTTAAAACAAGAGTTTTACCAGATGTTAATGAAGATTTCTTTAAAGATTTAGGATATGATGATATTAAAACTGAAAAAGAATTAAGAGAACAAATTAAAAAAGATATTCATCATCAAAAAGAACATCAAGCAGAAGATGTATTTATTGATGCTTGTTTGGAAGCGGCTTCTAAAAACTTGAAAGTGGATATAAACCCAGAAATTATTGAAGAAGAAGTAAAAAGAATGCTTGAAGAATATAAAAGACAATTGCAAATGCAAGGTATGAATATTGATACGTATTATCAAATGACTGGTTCAACTGAAGATGATTTAAAGAAACTTATGGAACCAGAAGCAACAAAGAGAGTTAGATATCGTTATTTACTAGAAGCAATAGCTGATGCTGAAGATTTAAAATTCACTAAAGAAGAAGTTGATAAGAGAGCAGAAGAACTTGCTAACCAATTTGGTTTAGAAGTTGAGGAAGTAAATAAGTATTATACTAAAGATATTTTGGAATATGATTTAAGAATGCATAAAGCATTAGAAATCTTAAAAGAAAATAACTAAAAGCACAAAAATGTGCTTTTTTAATGTCTAAAAAACGTTATTTTTTTAAAAAATGCTCATTTTAACCATGCACGGTTAGGTATAAAAGGCAACTTATTGATACACTATATACATGAGTGGTTAATATGAATATGAAAGAAGCAATAGCTAAAAAAATATTAAACATTTGTAAAGATAGAAATATCTCGGTTAATAAACTAGCTTTAATGTGCTCTTTAACCCAAAGCACTTTACAAAATATAATTGCAGGGCATTCAAAGAATCCTAAAATAGCAACTATATATAAAATATGTGAAGGGTTAAATATCACACTTAGCGAGTTTTTTTCCGATGATTTATTTAAAAATATCAAAGATGAATAAAATATTTTAAATAGCTTTCTTTAAAGCTTTAAAGTTAAGAGATACCACAAACAATATATTGATTATTTCCGCAATAACTAAAGAATATATACCAATATGACTTAGTGATAATATTGCTAAAATTAATAATTTTATAAATACACCAAAAAGCGTTATTTTCATAGTAGTTTTAGCATAACCCATGGCTTGAAGAGAACTTGTTAGTACTCCTTCTAAGTAAAATAAAACAAATACAGGAGCAAGAATTTTAATATATTTACTACCAATTGTTGTTTTATATAAATAAAATAATAGGGAATCACGGAATACAAAAATAATAGAAGAAAAAAATAAACCAATAACAAGGGCAAATAACAGTCCTTGTTTTATTCTTTTTTTAACCATTTTTATATTGTTATTTGCATAGTACTTACTTATTTCTGGTAAAAGTGATGAAGATATGGCAGCAATGAAAAATGATGGCATAGTTAAAAGAGATATAGAATAAGCATTGTATGCTCCATATTCTGCTAAGATATAAGCACTTGAATAACCAGAAATAAGAAGTAAATTAGTTAAAATTATTGGTTCAAAGAAATAACCAATGTTTCCAATAATTCTACTAGATACTGAAGGTAAAGATATATCTAAAATATCTTTAGTTATACTTCTAGTTGGAGTTAAATCACATCTTAAATTGATTTTTTTAGGAATAAAGAATAAGAATACTATAATTGAAGATATTTCTGATACTATTGTAAGTAAAACTAGACCAATAACAGCACTTAATATAGAATTTTCCATAAGTTTAGGTAAAACTAAAATAATAATTATTAATCTTATTATTTGTTCAATTATATTACTAGTGGCATGAGGTACCATATTTTGCTTGCCGGCGAAGTATCCTTTTAAAACACTTGATATGGATACAAAAGGAAGTGTGAGGGCCATAGCCATAAGTATTGGACCAGATTTTGGTTCTTTTAAAAGATTAACTGCAATAAAATCATGAGTAAAAAATATGATTATAATAAGAATAAAATTAATAAAAAGAATTAAAGCTGCAGCAGAAGTTAAAATTCTAATGCTTCTTCCTTTAGCTTCTGCAACAAGTTTTGATATTGATATGGGTATAGCTAGTGTTGCAATAGTTAAAAGTAAGGAATATGTAGGTGTTGCAATAGTATATAAGCTTATGCCATATGGACCAATTATTCTTGTAAAGACAATTCTTATGATAAAACCTAGAATTTTGGTAGCAAAACCACTAATGATAAGAATTAGAGTAGATTTAATAAATAAATTATTTTTCACAATATCACCTTTAAATTAATTTTATTTTGTTATATAATAAGTATATGAGTTGATAATTTTAAACTTTAAAAAATTGAGGTGAAATACATTGGATAGAGCAATAACTTTTGAGGATTTGGAAGAAAAGCTAAAAAAAAGAGAGAATTATACAAAGATAAAAAGAGCATACGAGTACGCTTATAAGGAACACTTAGGTATGAAAAGACTTACTGGGGATGATTTTATTACTCATCCTTTAGAGGTTACTAAAATACTTTTAGATCTAAATGTTGATGATACAACTTTAATTGCAGCTCTTCTTCATGAAGTAATAAATAATGGTAATAAAACTTATGAAGATTTAAAGGAAGACTTTTCGGATGAAGTAGCCATGATAGTAAGTTCGGTATCTAAAATTAATAAATTAGAGCTTCCTGATAATAATGAATCATCAGTAATATATTTAAGAAAAATACTTGTGGGTCTTGCTGAAGATGTTAGAGTGCTTTATATAAAGCTTGCTGATCGTCTTCATAATATGAGGACTAATTGGGCAATAAATCCAGCAAAGCAAAAGGAAAAAGCTAGTGAAACAATGAGTGTATTAGTTCCTATTGCTCATAGACTTGGTATAAACTCGATTAAAAGTGAACTTGAAAACTTAAGTTTATATTATTTAAAACCAGATGTTTATAATGATATATTAGAAAAACTTAATAATACTGTTTCAGAATTAAATGATTATTTGGAAGCAATGAAAGAAAGTATTATTGAAATACTTACTGATGCTGGTATTACTTTTGAAATAAAGGGAAGAGTTAAGAGTGTTTATAGTATTTATAATAAACTTAATAATGGTAAGAAATGGGATAATATTTATGATATTTTAGCTTTAAGAGTATTTGTTAATACCGAAGCGGAATGTTATCAAGTAATTGGTTTAATTCATTCCCGTTTTAGACCAATGCCTAAGAGATTTAAAGACTATATTGCCTCACCTAAAGAAAATATGTATCAATCACTTCATACTACTGTATTTGGGGTAGATGGTAAAGTATTTGAAATACAAGTGCGTACTTATGAAATGGATGAAATCGCCGAAAAAGGGTTAGCAAGCCACTGGTCATATAAAGAAAAAGGTACTAAAAAGATTCAAAATATTATGGAACAAAAACTAGAAATGTTTCGTAATGTAATTGAAGCTAGTAATGATGAATCAGATATCGACTTTGAAGAAGCAGTTAATACTAATATATTTTCTGATTTGATTTATACTTATACTCCAAAAGGGGATGTAATTGAACTTCCTGTGGGATCTACTCCAATAGATTTTGCTTACCGTATTCACTCTAAGGTAGGTGATACCACTGTTGGGGCAATAGTAAATGACCAAATAGTACCACTTTCTTATGAACTACAAAACGAAGATGTAGTAAATATTAAAACAAATCCAAATGCTACCCCTAATCAAGATTGGTTAAATATATGTAAAACTAATCAAGCTAAAAATAAAATAAAAGCTTATTTTAGTAAAAAAGATAAAGAATTATATATTACTAAAGGAAAAGATATTTTAGAAAAAGAACTTAGAAAAAGAAAACTTTCTTTTAGTGAAGTACTAAATAGTGAAGCTATAAATAAAATACTTAAAGATTTAAAATTAAAAGATTTAGATGATTTATATTTAGCTATAGGTTCTCTAAGATATACTGCAGGTTATATAATTAATTTATGTAGTAATGATATAAAACAAGTTGATGATATATTAATTGAGAAAAAAAGAGAAATACCTAAAATTAATTATAAGAGTGATATATTAGTTGAAGGTACTCCAAATATTATGGTTAATATTGCTAAGTGTTGTATGCCTGTTAAAGGTGATGACATTGTAGGTTTTATAACTAAAGGTCAAGGAATAAGTATTCATAAAAAAAATTGTAAGAATGTAGATATAGATAGTGATAGATTAATTGAAGTTTCATGGAATATGGAAAGTACAAATAATTACTATACGAATATTTATGTAATAATTAAAGATAATAAAGATATACTTGCTGAAGTAATAACAGAAATAGGAAAAAGAAATTCTTTAGTTAGAGCTTGTAAAACAATTGAAAAAGATGATAAATTAATTTATGAACTAAATATTAGAATTAAAGATAAAGTTGAATTAGAACATATTAAAAAAGAAGTTAGAAAATTAAGTAATGTCATTGATGTTGCTGATAATTTGTAGGTGATTTATGAAAGTAGTTGTTCAAAGAAGTAAAAAATCTAGCGTTAGTGTTGATGGTAAGCTTATTAGTAGTATAGATAATGGTCTAGTTTTACTTGTAGGTTTTACTGAAGGTGATACAGAAGAAAAAATAGTTAATATGGCTAGGAAAATAGTTAATCTTAGAATTTTTGATGATGATGCTGGTATTATGAATAAATCTATTATGGATGTTGGTGGGTCAATTTTATCAATTTCCCAGTTTACTTTATATGGAGATGCCACCAAGGGAAATAGACCATCATATATAAAAGCTATGAAGGGGGATAAAGCTATAGTTTTATATGAAAAGTTTAATGCCGAGTTAAATAAATATGTAGAAACTCTATCTGGAGTTTTTGGTGCGGATATGGAGGTTTTAATAACCAATTCTGGGCCTGTAACAATTTTGCTTGAAATGTAATTGATTTAAGGTAAAAATTATGTTATATTAATTATATAAATTATTTATTTGTCCCAGTAATTAATAGGAAGTTTAGAGAAAGCAAGTGGGTGATGGAAACTTGTAACTAAATATTAATGAAGATAAGCAAATGTATAAATAATCGCTATTTCGCGTTATCGAATAAAGAGCATAGATTCTATGAAATAAGGTGGCACCGCGGTTAATCCGTCCTTATATTATAGGGTCTTTTTAATGTTTAGGAGGATTTTATGAAATTTTGTGCAGAATATAATATTTCCAATATTGGAGAAGAAGTTACATTAAATGGTTGGGTTGCTAAAGTAAGAAATCTTGGAGGAGTTATATTTATAGATTTAAGAGATAGATCTGGTATTATGCAACTTGTTATAAGACCGACTTCGCCATTTTATGATTTAGCTAGTACAATACATAATGAATATGTAATAAGCATTAAGGGTAAAATTGTTCAAAGAGAAAGTGTAAATAAAAATATTCCTACTGGAGAAATAGAAGTAGAAGTAAGTAATTTATTACTATTAAATAAATCACTAGAAATACCATTTGCCATAACGGATGATACAACTGCCCTAGAAGATACAAGACTTAAATATCGTTATCTAGATATAAGAAGAAGTAAAATAACTAATAATTTAGTTTTAAGACATAAAATAATGATGGTTACAAGAAATTATTTTGATTCTCTTGGATTTATTGAGGTAGAAACTCCAATGCTTTGTAAAAGTACTCCAGAAGGAGCTAGAGATTATTTAGTTCCATCAAGAGTAAGTAGGGGTAAATTTTATGCACTTCCTCAATCCCCTCAAATATTTAAACAACTTCTTATGGTCGGAGGTATAATGCGGTATTTTCAAATAACTAAATGCTTTCGTGATGAAGACCTAAGAGCAGATAGACAACCGGAATTTACCCAAATAGATATGGAAATGAGTTTTGTTACTGAAGATGAAGTTATGGATGTAACAGAAAAACTAATTGCTAAAATATTTAAGGAAATTAAAGGCGTTGATATAAAGTTACCACTAATAAAGATGAAGTGGGATGATGCCATAAATACATATGGATCAGATAAACCAGATTTAAGATTTGATTTACCTATTAAAGATATAACAAATATTTTTATAAATACTAATATTGAATTTATGAAAAATACAATGGTAAATGCTATTGTTGTAAATGATAAAGCAAGTGAGTTTTCTAGAAAAGAAATTGATAAACTAACGGAATTCGTGAAAACTTATAAAGCATCAGGTCTTGTCTTTTTAAAGATGGATAGAGAACTTACTGGTTCTATTGCTAAATTACTTAGTGAAGATGAAAAAGAGAATTTAATAAAAGAATTAGATTTAAAAGAAAATGATTTAGTTTTTATAGTTAGTGGTAAGAAAAATATTGTTAAATCTTCTTTAGGTGCTCTAAGAGTAAAATTAGGTCATGATTTAAATTTAATTAAAGATAATGATTATAAATTACTTTGGATTGTTGATTTTCCATCATTTGAATGGAGTGAAGAAGAAAAAAGATTTATGGCAATGCATCACCCATTTACAGCCCCAAAAGATGAAGATATTGATAAGTTAATTACAGATAAAAAACATTGTTATTCAAAAGCTTATGATATAGTTATTAATGGTTATGAAGCTGGTGGTGGTTCAATTCGTATTCATGATGAGTTAGTTCAAGAAAAAATGTTTCAAGCATTAGAACTAACAGATGAGCAAATAAGAAATAAGTTTGGCTTCTTTGTTGATGCTTTAAAATATGGTACACCACCACATGGAGGACTTGCTATTGGACTTGATAGACTTACTATGATTTTATCTAAAACTGATAATATCAGAGATGTTATAGCATTTCCAAAAACTGCTAGTGCAAGTGATTTAATGAGTGAAGCACCAAATACTGTTGATGATGCTCAATTAAAAGAATTAGGTATAAAAATATCAGAATAATCTGATATTTTTTAAATTGTACTTGCATTATTAAAATATATATGGTATATTTTAATTGTACTATAACAAATAGTGCAAGGAGGATATATGATTGAAATCAAAAATTTAAGAAAAAGCTTTGATGAGGCTACTTGTGTTTTAGATAAGTTATCATCTACTATCCCAGATAATGTTATATATGGCTTAGTTGGTGCCAATGGGGTAGGTAAATCAACGCTTCTTCGTTGTATAAGTAGTATTTATAAGGCTGATGCAGGGGAAATTTTGATTGATGGAAAGTCTTCATATGATAATGAGGAGATTAAAAAGGAGATTGTTTTTATTCCGGATGATTTATTTTTTTATCCCGGATATAGTTTGTATGACACTGCTAAATTTTATCAAAGTATGTATGAAAGGTTCGATCTAGAATTTGTAATTAATGCTGCCAAAAATCTAAAATTAGATTTAAATAAAAGTATCAATACATTTTCTAAAGGCATGCGTAGACAATGTGCTATAATTTGTGCCTTAGCTACTAATGTTAAATATATGTTTTTTGATGAAACATTTGATGGAATTGATCCAGTAGTTAGACTTTACTTTAAAAAATTAATAGCTAAACAAATGACTAAACAAGATACAACAATTATTATGACATCACACAATTTAAGAGAATTAGAAGATGTATGTGATAATTTAGGACTAATAAATGATAAGAAAATCATATTTGAAAGTGATATTGATACTTTAAAAACTGATATGTTAAAGGTACAAATATCTCTAAAAGGAGAAATGAATAAAAATACATTTAAAGATTTAGATGTTCTTTATTATAAAAAAGTAGGTCGAGTAGCAACTTTAATAGTTAAAGATGCTAAGAAGAGTAAAAAATACCTAGAAAGTTTAAAACCTATTATTTTAGATTATTTATCACTTACTTTAGAAGAAATATTTATTTATCAAATGGAGGTGATGGGATATGTCTTTAAAGAAATGGATTAATTTTAAATATTTATATCAAAATTTTAAAAAATCAAAATCTTTATTTATTTTCTTAATATGTATTGTGCCATTTATTAATTTCTGGATAATTGGTATTAATTTATTATCTAAAAATTATATTATTGATTTTTATGAACTTGGTAAAGTAAGTATTATTATAGCTTTTTTACTACCAATAATAGTTGCCTTTTTACTGTTTGGTTTTGTATTTAAGAAAAGTGCTATAGATTTTATTATGTCAAAACCGATTAGTAGAAAACAAATATTTATATCTAATATTCTCGGAGGTATAACTTATTTGTTATTAATTGTTTTAATAAATTTTTTAGGATTTATAATTCTTTCTTTAATAACAAATTTATTTATCCCTTTTGGGGCAATAATAGATTATTTAATATATTTTTCTATTACTTATATATTTATTTTTATAATATCAGTACTAGCTATTGCTTTATCTGGTAATATAGTAGGTTTTATAATAATTATTTTATTACTTTTATTTTTATATCCAACAATAAGTTATATTGAATATAAAATAAATAGTGATTTTTCAAATATTTACTATGTATGTGAAGATGCATCTTGTATGCCTGATAAAAATTATTGTAATAATGATGCAGAATGCTTAAAAATGCTTAATGAAAATAATTATAAGTATGAAGTATCATTAAAATATGAAAAGATTAATACAACACCAATAAATTATTTTAATTCAGGTTTTAGTACTAAAAGTATTATTAAAACTGTAATTTTATCAATAATTTATGTAGTAATCGCCTATTATATTTTTAAAAATAGAAAAATGGAAAATAGTGAAATTAGTTTTAAAAATAAATATTTATATAAAATAATTAAGATATTATCATATATTCCTATAACTTATTTAGCATATATGTTTTATAGTGCTGATAAGTCATTTATAATAATTGCAATAGTTATTTGTATAGTATATTATTATTTATATGATATTATTGTTAATAAACATATAAATAAAGTATTTAAAACAGGAATAGAAATGATTATAGTAAGTATTATTTTCTTAGGTTCATATTTTATTTATGAAAATATTTGCAAAAATAATGATAAATTACTTAGTATACCAAATGAAGTAACGATTAACTATACGGATAATGTTGGTGTTAATTATGATATTTTATTAAGTGACAAATCTTTAATTAATGAACTTATTATACCTACTAAATTAGATGATTATAATAGTACTATTACAATTATTTTTGATGATTTATATTATTTAACTCGTAATATAAATGCGAATATATTAGAAAAAATTGATAATTATGCTAAAAATAATAATTTAAAAGATAAATTTACAGCTAAAAATATTTTACATATTACATCATCACTTGATAGTGAATTAACATTTTCTAATGATACTAATTTTAAAAATGAAATTACAAGTTATATTGATAATTATAATAGTAATAATATAAAATATGATATTTATATTACTTTATATAAATATGAAAATCATATTTTAAAGGAATTAATGTTAAATGTAAGTGGAGATAAATATTTACTTAATTATGTTAAAAATATTTATAATGAAGAATTTTTGAAAAGAGTGGAAAACGCTTATGTGACAGACGAAGAGATTTCAGAGGATTTTTCTAATGTTTTTATTCAAAATAAAGATGATTTTATTAGTTTTTTACAAAAACATCAACATGATGAGTTGACAAATGATATAATTATATTATATAGTGATTTAGATAGATATTATATTAATCGTGATATTTTTCTAATGGAGTATGATAAGTATGTTACAAATTAATTTGGGAGATAAAACTTGAATATAGCAATTGATTATCAAAGTAGAGTTCCTATTTATGAACAAATTGTTTTAGAAATAGAAAAACAGGTTGCTCTAAATATTCTAAAACCTAATGAACAAATACCAGCGATAAGAGAACTAGCAGTAAATTTAGGTATAAATCCTAATACTGTTAAAAAAGCTTATGATACACTAGAACAAAGAAAAGTTATAATATCTAAATCAACTAAAGGAACTTTTATAACAGATAATGTAGATGAAGTTAAAAGAATAATGGTTGATAAAATAATTGATGATATTAAAAAAAATATACAAGAGTTAGAAAATATTGGTATAAATAAAGAAGATATAATTAAAAAATTAAAAGTATCAGAGTAATCTGATATTTTTAATTTGGAAAATTAACCAACAAAAGCTCTGAAAATTAACCAATAAATCTTCGGAAAATTAACCAATAAAACTCTTGAAAATTAATCAATAAAATGTTAAAATATATTTGAAAGGACGGATTTTATATGAGTTTAACTGAAAAAGATTATAAAAGTCGTTTAATTGATGACAAAATAACCGAATATTTAAAAATATTCGGAGCTGTATCCATTGTTGGGCCGAAGTGGTGTGGTAAAACTTGGACTTCACTTAATCATGCAAATAGTGTTAGTCTTATGACTGAAAAATCACAACGCGATTTGGCAAAAATTGATCCCAAATATATTTTTACTGACGAAAGACCACAATTAATTGATGAATGGCAATTAGTTCCAACCATTTGGGATGTTGTAAGACATGAATGTGATAAAGACCACAATAAAGGAAAATTTATTTTAACTGGTTCTACTACATTAACTAAAGAAGAGGAAGAAGATGTATATCACTCAGGTGCAGGTAGAATTGCTTTAATGAATATGTATCCAATGAGTTTATATGAATCAGGTGATTCAACTGGTGATATTTCTATTACTGATATGATTAAGGGAACTGCCAATCTTAAACATGTTGGTAAAATTGAATTAGAAGAAATTGCTCAATTGTTAATTCGTGGAGGTTGGCCCGAAAATATAAATGTTGATGTTGAAAAACAAGGGATAATTCCTAAAAGTTATATTGAATCTGTAATTTATAAAGATATTAATGAAAGAAAAGATAGAAAAAGAGACCCGCAGAAAATGTTTATGTTATTAAAATCGCTATCTAGAAATGAATCTAGTATTACATCTATTGATACAATAGTTAAAGATATAGAAGAATTTACTGATAACGAGAATATACAATCAAGTAGAAATACTGTTTTAGATTACTTAAGTGTATTAGATAGTTTATATCTTATATCCAATCAAGAAGCCTTTAGTATTAATTATCGTTCATCAAAAAGAATAGGCAAATCACCAAAAAGGCATTTGGTTGATCCATCACTTGCTTGTGCTTGTCTTGACTTAACCGTTCCTAAATTAATGAATGATTTAAATACATTTGGTTTGTTATTTGAATCACTTGTAGAAAGAGATTTAAGAATTTATGGCGAATATTTAAATGCTCATTTATTCCACTTTAGAGATAACACCTCTGGAGATGAAGTTGATGCCATTTTAGAATTTGCAGATGGTTCTTATGGGGCATTTGAAATAAAGCTTAGCTATGATGGTATAGATGATGCTAAAAAAAGTTTAACTAAATTTTATAATAATGTATCTAAAAAACCAAAGTTTATGTGTATTATAGTAGGCTACTTCGAAGCGGTAATTCAAGATCCAGAAACTGGTATTTATATAATACCAATCACTTCATTAAAACCGTAGGTAAAATATGCAAATTAAATAGTTAAAAATCAATTGACATTTCGTAAAAAATGTGGCATATTGTTTATAGAAATTGGAGCAGTTAATCTAGGGGTTATTTAATCTTTAGAAGCTCCAATTTTTAAATTTTTAAAGCAAAATAACTAAATTAAGCATTTTCTTTTATACATTTGTGTGATAAAATAAAATGGTAAGAAAAAGGAAGTGAAATCATGATTACAAAACCAAAAGGAACTTATGATTTGATGGGATTAGATGCTAAGATAAGTAATTATATTAATCACGAAATTGAATCATTTATGATTAATTATAATTATGAATATATTAGAACACCAGTATTTGAAGCAACAGAACTATTTCATAGAACTGTTGGAGATGGTACTGATATAGTAAAAAAAGAAACATATGATTTTAAAGATAGAGGAGATAGATCTATTACTTTAAGACCAGAAGGCACTGCTGGTGTTGTAAGGAGTGTAATTGAAAATAAGTTATATGGTAATAAAAATGACCCTATTAAGTTATATTATAATGAAACAATGTATCGTTATGAAAGACCACAATCAGGTAGATTTAGAGAATTTAGTCAATTTGGAGTAGAAGTTTTTAATAGTAATGATTCTTTAATTGATGCTGAAGTTATATCACTAGGTTTTAATATACTTAGTAGTTTAGGGCTAGAAGATGTAGTAGTTAAACTAAATACATTAGGAGATGCCAATTCAAGGAAAAAATATAGTGAAGCATTAGTTAATTATTTTAAACCGCATATTCATGAGTTGTGTGAAGATTGTCAAAATAGAATAAATACTAATCCCCTAAGGATACTTGATTGTAAAGTAGATAAAGATTCAGATATTTTAAAAAATGCTCCAAAGATTAGTA
Organism: uncultured Bacilli bacterium; assembly: GCA_944372205.1. GTDB lineage: Bacteria > Bacillota_I > Bacilli_A > RF39 > UBA660 > Onthocola_B. The sequence goes on along the minus strand of CALVYM010000005.1, from coordinate 7,496 downwards.
GTTATTTATCAGATGAATCTATTAATAGATTCAATGAACTTAAAACCTATTTAGATAATTTAGAAATAGATTATGAAGTTGATGAGGGTATTGTCCGTGGGCTTGATTATTATGATGAATGTGTTTTTGAATATAAACTTGATGATGATTTAGCTCTTGGTGGTGGAGGTCGTTATAACTCCTTAGTAGAAAATCTTGGAGGGCCAAATATTCCAGGGATTGGTTTTGCCTTTGGGTTAGAAAGAATTACTCAAAAATTAAAAGAAAAACTCGAAGGCAAAAAAGTTGATGCAAATATTGATGTATATATTATGAGTGTATCAGAAGAAGAAAAAATATATGCTATAAAAATTGCTCAAGATTTACGACTTAATAATGTTATTAGTGAAATTAATGGGGCTAATTTAAGTTTAAAATCGCAATTTAAAATTGCAGATAATCTTAATGCTAAATACTTAATTATTTTAAATAATGAAGATTTAAGTAAAGGGTTAGTTACTGTTAAAGATAATGTAACAAAAGAAGAAGAAAAAGTTGATGAAAAAGTAATAGTAGATTATATATTGGGGGTAATATAAATGAATGATAAAAATAGTGTTTTAACATTTTGGATATACCATTATGGTTTAACTCATTATAAATTAGGTGCTAGTGAAAATATAACTGATAGAATGTATATGTTAAAATTAAATAGATTTAAAGATTTATATAATTTTGCTTTAGCTTCCTATGCCGATGGATTATCAAATCAGTTATTAGTTAGTGCTATAAAAGATGATAAAGAAAATGAATTTTTAGATGATTTTGTAGTTAAATTTAATCAATTTTTACAAAATCATCCAGGAGTTTATGAAATAATGGATGAAGTTTTTTTAGATAGTATGCATGATTTAATGGCTAGTAAAACACTACCAATAGATTTAGCAATGCTTTATGATACAAGAAAGGGAAGATAATTATGGATTTAAAAGATTTATTTATTGATGCTAAAAAATATTTAGATAAAGAAATTACTTTATCAGGTTGGATTCGTAATCATAGGCCTCAAAAAGAATTTGGTTTTATTGATTTTTCGGATGGAACTTGTTTTAAACATTTACAAATTGTTTATGATAATAACTTAGATAATTTTAAAGATATATCTAAATTATTAGTAGGTTCTAGTATTACTGTAAATGGAATATTAGTAAAATCTAGTGGTAATCAAGAATATGAAATAAAAGCAAATAAAGTCGAAATATTAAATTCTTGTCCCGAAGATTATCCTATACAACCTAAAAGACATACTAATGAATTTTTAAGAGAAGTTGCTTATCTTCGTCCACGGACTAACCTTTTCCAAGCGGTATTTCGTATTAGAAGTATTGCAGCTATGGCTATTCATAATTATTTTCAAAGTAATGGTTATGTTTATTTTCATGCTCCAATTATTACAGCAAGTGATTGTGAAGGAGCTGGGGAAATGTTTCAAGTTACAACACTTGATTTAGAAAAAGTTAAAGGAAAACCAGATTATTCTAAAGATTTTTTTGGTAAACCTGCAAATCTTACAGTATCAGGACAATTACAGGCGGAAACTTTTGCTCTTGCATTTAAAAAGACTTATACTTTTGGCCCAACCTTTAGAGCTGAAAATTCTAATACTAAAACTCATGCATCAGAATTTTGGATGATTGAACCAGAAATAGCTTTTTGTGATCTTTTTGGGGATATGGATATTATGGAAGATATGCTTAAATATATTGTTAAGTATGTTCTAGATAATGGAGCGGATGAAATAGAATTTTTAGATAAGTTTGTTGAAAAAGGTTTAAAACAAAAACTAACTGATTTAGTAAATTCAAAATTTACAAGAGTTACTCATGAAGAAGTAATAACTATTTTAAAAAATGCTGATGTTAAATGGGAATTTAAACCAGAATACGGGGAAGATATAGCTAGAGAACATGAAAAATATATTACAGAATATTTTCATGGTCCAGTATTTATCTATAACTGGCCAAAAGATATTAAAGCATTTTATATGAAACAAAATGCCGATAATAAAACTGTGGCTGCAGTTGATTTGGAAGTACCTGGTGCTGGTGAATTAATGGGTGGTTCTGAAAGAGAAGCCGACTACAACAAATTACTTAATAGAATGAAAGAGTTAAATATGCCAATTGATGAAATGAAATGGTATTTAAATTTAAGAAGATATGGCTCTTGCATACATTCTGGCTTTGGAATGGGCTTTGAGAGATTACTTATATATTTAACTGGTGTTGAAAATATTAGAGATGTCATACCATATCCAAGAACACCTGGAAATTGTGAGTTTTAAAAATGGATTTAAGTAATAATATATTTTTAAATGGTATTACTGGTTTATTTGATGAAAGAACAAAGTATAAAAATACAATTATTCCTGTTTTAGGTATCAAAGATAGTTACATCTATATTGGTTCAAGTAAGCCATTTATAATTGATAAAAACTTTGATAGTGTTAAAATATCTGGTGAATTAATAGCTTGTATACATGGTACTAAATTTTTAATAAAAGATAAAAATGGCTATTACTTTATGGATAATTTAGGTAATATAGTAAGTAAATATTATGATAAAATAATTAGTATTACTCCTGATGTTATTATTCTTGCTAATACTTTTTATAATAACAATATATCTTATCAATATGCTATTTTTAATGAATATAATCTAATTTGGGAAAATACTTATTTACCAGATGAAATATTTTATGATAGTGGTTATTATATATTAAGTGATTATATTAATACTAAAAAAATAAAAGATACTAAAGTTAGTATATTATATGATTATTTTAATAATCCTGTTAAATCATCACTTACTGATGATTTAGAAAATTATTATAAATCTATTAAGCCTAATAATAACTTTAATATACTAGATAGTAGAGAAATATTAGAAGAATATATAAGAAGAAGTCTTATTAAATTAGGTTTAGGAAGTAATTTAGATAGTTTAGTTGATATAATTATTAATGCTAATGCTAAAAATATCTTGCTTATTGTATCTTTAGAAGATTTTAGTATTAAAGTATTAGAAGAATCTAGTAAAAGAGATGAATTAGAAGCAAATAATTATTTATATGTAAATAAATTAAGGAGAGTTAAATGAGAAAAATTATAGTAATACTGGGAATGTGTGGTTCTGGTAAATCAGTATTTAGTGAATATGTTGCTCCAAAATATAATTTAAAAAAAATATATTTTGGAGAAGTAACTTTCGATAAATTAAAAGAAGAAAATTTAGAAGTAAATTCTGAAAATGAAAGAATGATGCGAGAAAAGTTACGGCGAGATGGTGGTATGGGAGTATATGCTACTTTAAATATTCCTAAAATAAAAGATGCTTTAAAAACAAGTGATGTTCTTGTTGAAAGTCTTTATTCTTGGGATGAATTAAAGATTTTAAAAGAAACTTTTGATAATATTACAACTATTTCAATAGTTGTAGATAAACATATTAGATATGATCGACTTACTAAAAGAGATTATAGACCTTTAACAATAGATGAAGCTACTTTAAGAGATTTAACTGAAACCGAAAATATTAAAAAATGTGAACCAATAGCTAATAGTGATTACTATATTTTAAATAATGGAACAATAAAGGATTTTTATAGAAAGTGTGATGAGGTACTAAATGAAATTTACAAGTGAAATGGTTGATGATTTAGCAAATAAATTACTTATTGGTTTAAATAAAGAAGAAAATGATTTAGTATTAAAAGAATTTGAACTTATAGATAAATCTATGCAAGTTATAGCTAATATGAAAGGTATTAGTGATATAAAACCAATGACTCATGCAATAGATGATACAGAAATAATATTAAGAGAAGACATTCCAGAAGAATCTGTACCAATTGAAGATTTGCTAGCTAATTGTGATAATTATGAAGATAGAGAAATAGTAGTACCAAAGGTGGTGTGAGATGAAAGAACTAGGAATTGTTAAATTACATGAAAAATTAGTAAATAAAGAAATAACTAGTGAAGAATTAATAAAAGATGCTTTAACTAAGTCTCATAAATTAAATGATACCTGTAATGCTTTTGTTACTATTATTGATGATGCAAAAGAAGCTGAAGTAACAGATAATTTACTTTCAGGTATACCTTTTGGAGTTAAAGATAATTATTCAACTAAAGGTATACTTTCAACTGCATCAAGTAATACTTTAAAAGATTATATACCATTTTTTGATGCAACTGCAGTAAAGAATTTAAAAGATGCTGGGGCTGTTGCGGTAAATAAAACAGCTATGGATGAATTTGGTATGGGTGGTACTGGGACAACTGCTCATACGGGTATTATTCATAATCCTTGGGATTTAAATAGAAGTTGTGCTGGTTCATCAAGTGGTTCTGCAGCCTCTGTTGCAGCAGGTGTTTATCCTTATGCTTTAGGAAGTGATACCGGAGATTCTATTCGTAAACCCGCGGCATTTTGTGGTGTTGTTGGTTATAAACCAACTTATGGGATGATTTCAAGATTTGGTTTATTTCCTTTTGCATCGAGTTTGGATACTTGTGGAGTATTAACTCGTAGTGTTCAAGATGCGGCCATAGTAGTTGATGCAATGAAAGGACAAGATAAAAAAGATGCAACAAGCTGGGATTCTAGTGATATTCATTTATATAAATCTTTAAATGGTGATGTTTTAGGTAAAAAAGTATTTTATATAAAAGAAATAGTTGATATAAATAATTATCCAAATGCTAGTGAAGAATTAAAAATGCATTTAGAAAACTTTCATAAATCTCTAGAAATCCTTTCATCTTTTGGGGTACAAGTAGATGCTCTATCAATAGATAAAGAATTACTTAATGTTATACCTAGTGTTTATGTATGCCTTTCATGTGCTGAAGCTACCAGCAACTTATCTAATATGACTGGTATTATCTTTGGTCCTCGAGGAGAAGGTGATAACATATTTGATATGATGAAAGATCATAGAACTAAAGGTTTTTCACCCCTTATAAAAAGAAGATTTGTAATTGGTTCATATATCTTACAAAAAGAAAATCAAGAAAGATATTTTGTTAATGCCCAAAGAGCTAGAAGATTAATTGTAGATAAGTTTAAAAGTTTATTTCAAAAATATGATGCTCTAATTTTACCAGTATCAACTGGTCCAGCACCACTTTTAGAAAATGAAAATGATCAACTTAATAGTGATGATACAACCCTTTTAGAAGAACACTTACAAATTGGTAATTTCGGAGGGTTCCCATCAATTACTATACCTAATGGATTTATTAATAATCTACCTGTAGGTATTAATATAACTGGTAATTGCAAAGATGATGCAAATGTCTTAAACATTGCTTATGCTTTAGAGGCTAAAATGAATTATAAAGATATGGTGGTTAAAGATGAATAAACAAAAAATAGTAATAGGTCTAGAAATGCATTGTGAAATGAAGAGTAATTCTAAAGTATTTTCGGCAGCTCGCAATTCATATAATGAACTAGCTAATGATAATGTTGCACCACTTGATATGGCTTTTCCAGGAACACTTCCAACACTTAATAAAGAATGTGTTAGAAAATCTATTCTAATGAGTCTTGCTCTAAATTGTAAGGTTCCAGAATATTTCTATTTTGATCGGAAAAACTATTACTATCCGGACCTTCCTAAAGGTTATCAAATTACCCAAATGCATGATCCAATAGGTACTAATGGCTATGTATTAATTGATACCAATGGTTATGAAAAAAAAGTATTAATTCATGATATTCACTTAGAAGAAGATTCAGCATCACTAGATCACTATTCCGATGCATCATTAATCGATTATAACCGTTCTGGAATACCTCTTTTAGAACTAGTTACAGAACCATGCCTAAATTCAGCAGATGAAGCAGTTTCTTTCTTAGAAGAAATGCGTAGAATTTATCAGTATCTTGATGTATCTGAAGCTGATACCAAAAAAGGTCAAATAAGATGTGATGTCAATGTATCTATAATGGATGAAGATAGTAATGTATTAGGTACTAAAGTAGAAATAAAAAATGTTAATTCCTTTGCAAATGTCAAAGAAGCAATCAATTATGAAGTAAATAGACAATTAAAACTAAAAGAAGATGGAAAGTACAATGAAGTAGAACAAGAAACTAGAAGATTTGATGAAGAAAGTGGTACAACTATTAGAATGCGGGGTAAAGTAGATGCCATTGATTATAAATACTTTGTTGAACCAAATTTACCTAAATATAAAATAACTAAAGAATATCTTGAATCTATTAAAAAAACTATTCCAATGCTTCCTCGAGATAGAAAACTTAATTATATAAATAAATATAATTTATCAGAACATGAAGCAAGTTTAATAATTAAAGATAAAGATTATGCTAATTATTTTGATGAATGTATTAATATTGGAATAGATATAAAACAAGCTTATAACTGGTTAGTAGGAAATATTACATCTTACTTAAATAAAGAAGATATATCTATTAAAGATTTCTTTATAGGACCGACATATCTAAAGGAGATTATTGATGCTCTAAATAATAATACAATATCAAGTAAACAAGCAAAAGAAATTTTTAATGAATGTTTAAATACTTTAAAAGAACCAAAAGATTTTATTAGTAATAATACTCAAGTGTCTAATAAAGATGAACTTGAAAATATTATTATTAATATACTTAATAATAATACTAAACAAATAGAAGATTATAAAAATGGTAAAACAAATTTATTTGATTATTTTGTAGGTCAAGTAATGAAAGAAACAAAGGGTAAAGCTAATCCTGTTATTACTAAAGAAATATTAAAAGACAAGTTAGATAACTAAACTTCTAACTTGTCTTTTTCATTTTCTAGTATTTCACTAATATTAATATTATTTTCCTCTTCATATTCTTTAACTAATTTCTTTATTGCAAATTCTATTTCTCGATTAACACTTCGAGAGTTTTCATTAGCAATAAATTTTAGCTTTTCCATTAAGTCTTCATCTATTCTTAATGGATATGGGTTAATTAACTTCATTGCGACATCCCTTTCCTACCAATATGATATCTTATTGTTATCATAAATTTCCAGTAGTCAAAATGATATCAAAAAGATATTGCTTTTTATATGCTTTTATTTTATAATAAATATATAGCATAGAGATACACCGTTCGACAAATTATTTAATTTGTTTATGGTATACTTTCTTTGAAAGGGATGTTGATATGAATTTATTAAAAAACAAAAAAATATTAATTGGAATATCTGGTATATTAGTAATAATTATAGTTTTAATTACTACTTTATCATTGATTTTAAATAAAGATAATGATAATGAAGTATTTATGACTAGCGGTGATGAGAAAAAAACAAGTCAAGTAGGTGGATTTTTAACTCTTATGCTTGAAACAGAAGCAGGTTCAGGAACATATGAAAAGTCTACTTCAAGCTCTTGGCCTGGGGATGATTATATATTTAATGAAAACTTAAGTGCTTGTGAAAATGG